>NZ_JBJMQP010000095.1:0-105658 GCF_045802625.1 Hyalangium sp.
CTCGGGGGACGCGGGGAAGCGCTCCCGTAGCTGGGCGTAGAGGGCTCGCTGCTCGTTCAGCGGAGCGACCCGGGCCGCCCAGAGGGCTCTCTGGACGGAGCCTGGATCCTTCTGGGCCCAGGCGTTGTACTGCGCGAAAGCCTCCTCGCGCTTGTCCAGGGCGATGAAGAGCTCCTGTGCGAGCCGGTTGAGGGCGGGATCCTCCGGGAACCTCCGCTGGAGATCCGCGGCGAACCCGAGCGCCTCGCGCGGTTGGCTTCGGGCCAGCATGCGCGCGGCGTCCTCGCCCACCTTCAGCTCGGAGGGATCCGCCAGAAAGACGGCCTTGGCCAGGTTCGCGGCATCGCGTGACCGGCCCATCTTGGCGTACCCGCGAAACTTGCTCTCCCAGTCGCCCTGCCAGTCCACCCGCTCGTCGGACTCGAGGCTCGCGGTGCGGCCCTCCAACGGGGCCGGGAGGAGCTCCTCCGCCGGGTTCCCTACCCCCAGCGAGGCCGCCCCGAGGACGTTGTAGACGGCGCGCTGGCTCGACTCGAGGGAGAGCGCCTCGAAGGGCTCCTGCGCGCCGGGCCAGCGCGCCTCGACGTGGTACGGCGAGCCCAGGCTGTAGACCTGCTGCCGGACGAGCTCCCCGGGCTTGAGCGTGACGGTGCGGTCATCCAGGCGCACCTCCACGGGCCGGGACAGGCCGTTGGCGAGCTGCACCTCGCGCACGACGAACGGCGCCAGCCCAAGCCCCACGGCCGCGAGCCCCGCGCCTGCCAGACCCAGAACCCCCAGCCACCGCCAGGTGTTGGTGGAGCCCGACGCTGCGACCGCGCGCCCCAGCACCTCGAGCCGCCCGTCCCGGCCGCGCTGGACGAGGTGCTCCCCCAGAGGCCACACCGGCACGCCGAGGACACAGACGGCGCGGGTGGCGATGAAGGGCGTCTGCTGCTGCTCCGGCGCTGGGAGCCCGACGAGCGACACCCCGGTGCCCAGGAAGTGGCTGAGCTGGGGAGGACGCTCGGCCATGACGAAGAGGGCCCGGTTGCCGAGGAGCTCTCGGAGGGTGTCCCGTGCGGCGCCCGAGGACTCGCGCGCCAGCCGGGCGGCGAGCGCGGCATGCACGGCGAACCCATCTCCCCGGGACAGAGCCAGCGTGAGCGCCTCATCCGGCAGCAGCGAGAGGAGCGCGGGGGCGCGCTCCGTGAAGCCGCTCGGATCAGCCTCCAGGGGCAGGGAGGGAATGGGAACGGTAGTGTCCTCCTGCTCCTGAGGCTGGGAGTTGGGGGGAGCCGGCTGGGTGGACACCATCGCCATGGCCTCATTGAACACGGAACAGGAGGGGCAAGCGCAAGGGGGGCACCTTGTGTCAGGCTGGCGAACCGAGATGGCGAGTCGAGTTCGAAGTCGAAGAAATGGCCGCGAGCGAGCACCAGAGAGCAGCTCGGAGGACACGGGTTTCGCCCAGGCGTCGCGCCTGCTGGAGCGGGGGCGTATCGCGGAGGCCTTCCGCCTCTTCCTCGAGGCGGCGAAGGCGGGCAACTCCCGGGCGCAGCTCACCGTGGGCTACCTCTACGACACGGGCCAGGGCGTCAGCCGCTCTCGCACCCAGGCGATGTCCTGGTACCGGCGGGCCGTGCGGCAGGGCGATGCGGCCGCGGCCAACAACATCGCGACCCTCTACCGGGACGAGGGACGGCTCCGGCTGGCCATCCGGTGGTTCGAAAAGGCCGCGGCCCTGGGAGACGGGGACGCCCTGCTCGAGATGGCCAAGCTCTACGCGGGTCCGCTGGAGGAGCCAGCGAAGGCCCGGAGACTGCTGTCCCGGGTGCTCAAATCGAAGCGAGCGGCGCCTGACAGCCAGGAGCAGGCGGAGCGGCTGTTGCACACCCTGGATCAACAGCAGCGCCTGAGCCGCTCGAAAGGATGAGGCCCCCCGTGCGCGGTGTTGCACAAGAGGGAAGGATCCGCTGCGCACAGCGAAAGAGGAGGAAGCGATGATCGACCCAGGTGAGCTCCGCGAAGGAATGACCGTCAGGGACGGCAAGGGCCGCAAGCTCGGCACGGTGGCCACCCTGGGAGATACGCAGTTCGAGCTGGAGCAGGGCTGGCCGGCCCGGCGGGACTTCGTGCTCACCTTGCACATGGTGGAGCGCGTGGAGGGGCAGGATGTCTTCATCCTCGCCCGCTCGGGCACGCCCATCCCTCCCGAGGAAGAGGCAGCCTCCCGGCCCTAGGAGTACGCCGGAGGCGGATGGCGCCACGCCCACCCGAGCAGGCAGGCCGCCGTGGAGGGCGCCAGGACCGCCGCCGCGATGATGGCCCAGTCGAGCCTCCCGCTGGCTCTTGGGGCGTTGTAAGCCACGGCCTGCCAGGCTGTCAGACAGGCATCCAGCGCGACAACCCCACCGAGCAGCCCCGCCAGCCAGGAGCGCCAGCGCCGGACCAGCTCGAGGAGCGCGCCAGTCAGTCCCACGTCGAAGACCACCCAGGCCCACTGGATGCCCCGCGAGGGGAAGCGGTGGGTATTGAAGGGCAGCGCCAACAACGCCGTCCAGGGGATGAGCAGCAGCGCCAGCAGGCGGACGAGCAGATCCGCGCGGCGCAGCAGGGTGGCGAGGCCAAAGCGGATGAAGCTGCCCTGAGCGAACGCGCGCAGGGCGCCATAGACGGGCCAGAGGGTGCTGGTCCTCGAGGGCCAGGCCAGGTGGATCGGATCCCACGCGTGAGGCCGCAGCTTCGCCTTGAAGGCGCGCAGGCCCTCGAAGTCGAAGAGCGCCGAGCCCCAGAACCTCGCCGCGCGCAGCCACGGCTCCAGCTCGCCCGAGAGCGGCGCCAACCCCAGCGTCACATAGCGGCGGCCCTCGGAGGCGGCGGCGCGCATGGCCGCGTCCACCATGAGCTCCGCCGAGCCGTTGGGCGCCCGGGGATCCCTCACCACGTGCTGGAGCAGCCACCCTTCCCGCGCGAAGACAGGCACCGCGGAGAGGAAGCACACCACCTCACCGTTCAGCTCTCCCACGAAGGCCCGGCGCTCCTCGGCGTACTCGTAGGGAGAGAGCTGGACGAGGAAGCCCATGGGCGCCATCCGCCGCGACGCGAGCCAGCGCGCCAGCAGCTTGTCCACCGCTCGGCGCGTCGGGTGGCTCACGTCCCGTAGCTCCTCAGGACCGACCCGGCGCACGGTGACACCTCGGGCCCGAGCCCGCCGGAGCTGCTCTCGCAGGCTGCGGCTGGAGCGCAGCGTCTCCTCCCAGCGGTTGGGATCCCACGTCGGCTGCTCGCCGATGAGCATCGCCTCCACCGGGACGAGCTCGGAGAAGCGCTTCTCCGTGGCGAAGAAGCACACCCGCCGGCCCTGCGCGCGAGCCGCCGCTTCGAAGCTGGCGACCACCTCGGCGACGCGCTCGCGTGACGTGATGGGGCCACCCGCCGCTACCCACGCGCCGCCCGTGTCCACATACGCGACGCACGCGTCGCCCTTCGGATCGAACCAGTAGCGGAACCCCGACTCGAGCACCTGGAACGAGGTGGCGTTCCAGCCGTACTGCTTGAGCAGCCGGAGGACCTGCTCATGCTCGCGCTGGGGGAAGGACTCGGCCATGGGGACGGTCAGGCGGGGCTCGGCTCATGAGGCCCCGGAGGCGGCCTCCTACCACCAATCCCCTGCTCGCGGCGAAAGGCATCGTCCAGCCGCCGCTGGTGCCCCCCGAGCAGATCGCTGCGCGTGAGGATGCCCACCACCCGGGTCGGCGCATCGCGGCGTACCACGGGCAGACGCCCCACGCCCTCGCGCACCATGTGGTCCGCCGCCTCGCGCAACGAGGAGTCGTCGAAGACGACGGCCGCGGGGCGCTGGATCAGCTCGCGCACGCGACGCCCGCCCGGCTCGGATCCATCCAGCAGATCCCTTCGGGTGACGACGCCCACGAGCTGCTCATCCGCGCCCACCACCGGAAAGCCCTGGTGGCCCGTCCCGGGGGCCCGAGACGCGAGCCAGGCGCGCACGGACTCCAGGGTGTCGTCCGCCTTCAGGGTGACCACCTGACGCAGCCCATGGTCGCGAACGAGCGCGTGGGCCAGCACATCCACGGCGTACTCGGAGGGGACGCGAGCGCCGCGGCGGGCGATCTTCTCCGTCATGATGGAGTGCCGCATGAGCAGCGTGGAGACCAGGTAGGCCGCCGCGCACCCACCGAGCAGGGGCAAGAGCCCCAGCGGCTGGCGAGTCGTCTCGAAGGCGAACACGACGGAGGCGAGCAGCGCGCGAGAGGCCCCCGCGAAGATGGCGGCCATGCCCACCAGCGCGGCGATCCGGATGTCCACCCCGAGCCCTGGCGCCAGCCACACGAGCAGCGCCCCCAGCGCGGAGCCAGCGCCACCGCCAATGGTGAAGAGCGGGGCCAGCGTGCCGCCCGAGGTGCCACTGCCGAGCGCGATGGACCAGGAGAGGAACTTCATCAAGCAGAAGAAGAGCATCGCCGAGCCGACGAACCGGCCGCTGATGATGTCCTCGATGTTGCTGTAGCCCACGCCCAGCGTGCGCGGCGAGAAGTAGCCCACCACGCCCACCACCAGCCCGCCCAGCGCGGGCCACCACATCCAGTGGATGGGCAGCTTCTCGAAGCCGTCCTCGATGGCGTACACCGCGCGGGTGGCGAACACGGAGACCAGGCCAATCACCGCTCCCACGAGGATGTAGCAGGCGAGCGCGGCGCCTCCCGGCTGCACGAGATCCGGCATGCCGAAGGCCGGCGCGCCCCCGCCGAAGGCAATGCGCACCCCCGTGGCCGTGGCCGTGGCCAGCGCCACCGGGATGACCGAGCGCGGGCGGTACTCGAACAGCAGCAGCTCCACCGCGAGCAGCACCGCGGAGACCGGCGCTCCGAAGGTGGCGGCCATGCCCGCCGCGGCGCCGGCCGCGAGCAGCGCCTTCCGCTCGTTCGCGGTCACCTTCATGAGCTGGCCCACGAGCGAGCCCAGCGCACCGCCGGTGGCGATGATGGGCCCCTCCGCGCCGAAGGGCCCGCCGGTGCCGATGGCCACCGCCGCCGACAGCGGCTTGAGGAACGTGATGCGCGGCGGGATGCGGCTCTGGTTGAAGAGGATCTGCTCCATCGCCTCGGGGATGCCATGGCCACGGATGGCCCGAGAGCCATAGCGCGCCATCAGCCCGACCACGATCGCGCCCACCACGGGGATGATGATGACCCAAGGCCCCAGGGCATGGTCCGCCGGAGAGACAGGCGAGAGGGAGAGCCGGCCGTAGAAGGCGAGGTTGGTGACGAAGTGGATGAGCCGCGTGAGGATCTGCGCCACCAGGCCCGCCGCGATGGCCAGCAGGATGGAGATGCCGCTGATGAACACGACCCGGCGATCCACGGGCTCCATCGCCGTGGGAGTACGCACGCTCTCCAGCGCGGGCCCCATCGACGGAGCGACCGGGAGCACCTCGTGGGAGATGCCCTCACCCACTTCGGAGATCTCAGGTTTCTTCATGGTTCTGTGTCCGCTTTCGGCGCCGGGGGGGCGCATCGTCTTCAAAAAAGAGGGTGGGAGCCTGCGCATCGGCGCCAATCTCCCGGACCAGCGCCGACAGCCCCTGCGCGAGCGCACCTCGCTCGGCCACATCCATCCGGCGCAGCCCGGAGATGAGGTGGGCCTGCGCCATGGGCGGCGCGCGGCTCAGGAGCGTGCGGCCCGCGGGAGTGAGCGTCACCTCCGCGCGGCGAGCGTCCACCTCGGAGGCCCGGCGGCTGACGAAGCCCCGCTCGATGAGCCGGCTCACGACGACGGAGACGGAGCTCTGGTGCGTGAGGGTGGCCTCGGCCAGCTCGCCAATGGAGCAGGCCCCGGCCTCCGCCAGCTGCTGCAGGACGAAGAGCTGGGCGCCGCTGATCCCCACCAGCCGCTCGGAGGCGCGAGCGGACACACGCAACAGCCGCACGATGCGCCGGATGGAGTCCATCACCCTGCGAATGTCCTCCGTGTGCTCCCGCTTCCTCTCCGGAGCGGGCGGTTCCTGACGTCGCCGTGAATTTATATGGGCTCCCATATATCTTTCGCGGCGAAGGTAACGGCCCCGGACAGAGCTGCGCAAGCGGGGATTCGCGGCCAGCCCCCTGCCGCTCCCTCGCCCGGCCCCCAGACCGCAAGCCGGGCTGCGGCGTCCCATGAGCCCGTCTACCGCTGCGGGTCCTGCCGAGTGGTTGACATTCCGGCGCGAGAGGAGATCCAACTCGGGACACTTGGAGCAATACAGAGCGCCCCTCTCACGCTCTCCAGGAGCGAGCGATTTGAATCCTCTAATGTCCCTCGCCCGCCGCTTCTCACGGGCCGGGCTGCTCTGTCAGGCTCTCCTCGTTCTGAGTTCCTCCTTCGCTCATGCCCAGCAGGCAGAGGAGACTCCCCCGGCCGCTGGCGATGGGCGGCTGCTCACCACGGAGTCCGCGGCCGTCATCGCGCGCCCGGTGCTCGGGCTTCAGCGCTCCGCCGTGCCGCTGGTGGGTGGGCTCGCGCTGGACACCTCGCTCTACGCGGACGTGTTCCTGGCTCCCAACCTGGGCCTGCGCTGGGCGGTGGAGGCCGGGCCGCACCGCTTCGTGGTCGGCGCGCGCTACACCCACTTCGTGGGGGCGTCCGTCTACTCCTCCATCCTCGAGTCGCGGGAGCCCGCCCTCTTGCGCTTCGAGCCCACGCTGACGGGCCCCACCGCCTATGCCACCTATGGCCTGGTGCTCGGCGCCCTGACGGTGCAAGGCGAGGCGCGCTACGCCCACTATGACTCGGACTACCTGGCCGTGACGGGCGCCGCGGCCTTCCAGCTCACCCGGGCGTGGACGGTCATCGCCGAGGCCGGCGCGCGCCTGAAGGGGAGCACCAAGCCGCGGGCCGCGGCCGGCGTGCGCTACGGCGGCGAGAACCTGGGCCTGGCCCTCGGCGCCGCGTACGTGGCCATTGAAGACCCCGTGTTCCCGGGCGGCGGCTTCACCGTGCTGCCCGTGGTGGATCTCTCCTGGACCTTCCGCTGATGAGGAGCCGCCCCATGCACCGCGCTCTCTTCCCCTGCCTGCTGCTGCTCACGGCCTGCTCGGCCGAGGTGGCCGTCGAGACCCAGCCCTTCAACCAGACCGTCCCCGTCACCTCCATCCTGCAGCCCGTCTACGCCGAGGTCGCCATCGACGTACCGGACGAAGCGGTGGGCCCCGACATCCACGTGGAGGAGATCTCCACGAGCCTGACGATCGTGAACCCCACGAAGTCGCTCACCCTGGAGGCGGGAGCCCGGCTGTCCTTCAAAGGCCAGGCCACACCGGACAACCCCGTGCTCTACACGGCCACCAACCTCCCGGCGTACTTCAACGAAGCCTTCGTGCTGCTGCCCACGCAGTCCTTCACGCCCGGGGAGACCAGGCCCGTCACCATCACGGATCCGGTGCTGGTGCAGGCCGCGGGCAAGAAGCGCATCTGGATCATCGTCAACAACACGGTGAAGCAGGTGGGCATTGGCACGGACACGCTTCCGGTGAACATCCTCCTGAAGGACATCATCTTCCGCGCCACGGTGACGAAGTACTTCCCCAACGTCGGCGGCGCGCTGGAGGTGGGAGGAATGTGAGCCCCGGGGCGGACTCGGGAGCGGGGCTCGGGTACGCTGGAGCTGGTGATCTCGCTCACGCTCCTGCTCCTGACCGCCGCTCCTGACGCGCCCACGCGCGCCGCCTCCACCGCGCTGCTCTCGCAGGCCCCCGCCGAGGATGCGCGGGCCGTGCTGGAGCGTGCGCGCAAGCTCTCCGGCGAGCTCCGCTACGAGGAGTCCATGGTGGAGTACCAGCGCTACCTGGGCATCGAGGGCCGCCCCGCCACCGAGCGCGCCCAGGCCCTGCTGGAGCTGGGCTACATCCACCTGATGCTGGAGGACGTGGCCAACGCCGAGCAGCGCACCGCCGAGGCGCTGGAGCTGGACGCGTGGGTGCGGCTCCCGGCCGGGGCCCCAGCCAAGCAGGTGGCGCTGCTGGAGCGGGTGCGCGCGCAGCTCGCCGCCCGGCCGAAGCTGGAGGTGCTCCCGCGCGAGGACGCCAGCGAACCCCGGCGCGTGCGGGCCTCGCTGAAGGATCCGCAGAACAAGACGAGCGAGGTGCTGCTGCGCCACGCCACCGCTCCGGACGGTCCCTACCGCGCCGCTCCCATGGCTTGCCAGGACGGCACGTGCGAGGGCGAGCTGCCCACGCCCGCCAACTCCACCCACTTCACGGCCTGGTACTTCGTGGAGGCGCTGGACGCGCAGGGCAACACGCTGGCGCGGGCCGCCAGCCCCAAGGCCCCGCTGCAGCTCTCCGTCATCGAGCACCGCGCCTGGTACGAGAGCCCGTGGGTCTACGCGGGCGGCGCGGCGGTGCTGGTGGGCGCGGCGGCCGTCTTCTTCGTCGCGGCCAACCCGGGCTGAGACAAGGTCCAGCGCTGGACACGGGCGCGGACGGAGCCCCCCACCGCCACCAATCTTCGTGAGCCTCCGTGCGAGGTAGGGCTAGATTCCTGGACCCTATGGCTCACCCAACCGAAGACAAGAACTTCCGCCTCCCTCGGACTGTCCTCCCCCGCCGCTACGCGTCCACGGTGACGATCAACCTGGAGGAGCGCTCCTTCTCCGGCTCACAGACCATCGAGCTGGAGGTGGCCACGCCCACGAACGAGCTCATCCTCCACGGCATCGCGCTGCAGGTGGGCAAGGTGACCTTCCGCGCCGGCAACGAGCAGCGCGCGCCGGCCTCCATCCGGAACGTGGCCGAGAGCGAGACGGTGGTGCTCCAGTTCGGTGCGCCGCTGCCCACGGGCGCGGCTTCGCTGGATGTGGAGTGGACGGGGCGCTTCACGGAGGGGCTCCGGGGCCTGTACCTGGCGGGCAAGGTGGCCGCCACCCAGTTCGAGGCCGCTGACGCTCGGCGCCTCTTTCCCTGCTTCGACGAGCCGTCCTTCAAGGCACGCTGGGCCATCTCCGTGCGCATTCCTCCGGCGGAGGGGCTGGTGGCCCTGTCCAACGGCGCGGTCGTCTCGGACACAGTCGAGGGCAACCTGCGCACGGTGAAGTTCCAGGAGATGGACGTGCTCAGCTCCTACCTGATTGCCCTGGTGGTGGGGCCGCTGGTGGGCACGCCGGAGCAGCAGGTGAACGGGGTGCCGGTGCGCACGTGGTCGCTGCCGGAGAAGGCGCACCTGACGCGCTTCGGGCAGGACGCGGCGCTGGCGGCGTTGCCTCGGCTGCAGGAGTACTTCGGGCTGCCCTACGCCTACGGCAAGGTGGATCAGGTGGGCATCCCGGACTTCGAGGCGGGCGCCATGGAGAACGCCGGCCTGATCACCTACCGCGAGGTGGCGCTGCTGTTGGATCCGGCCACCGCACCGCTGTCGGTGCAGAAGCGGGTGGCCGAGGTGGTGACGCACGAGCTGGCGCACCAGTGGTTCGGCAACTGGGTGACGATGGTGTGGTGGGACGATCTGTGGCTCAACGAGGCGTTCGCCACGTGGATGGCCTACAAGATCGTCGACAGCTGGCGGCCGGACTGGCGCGTGTGGCTGGACTTCGACACGGGCAAGGCGGCGGCGCTGCACCTGGACGCGCTCAAGTCCACGCACCCCATCCGCGGCGAGGTGCGCAACGCGAGCGAGGCCGGAGAGAGCTTCGATCTCATCACCTATGAGAAGGGCGGCGCGGTGCTGAGGATGATCGAGGGCTTCCTCGGGGAAGGCCCGTTCCGCGAGGGCATCCGCCAGTACATGCGCACGCACGCGCGGAGCAACGCGGTGGCCGATGACTTGTGGCGGGCGCTGGGAGCGGCCTCGTCGCAGCCGGTGGTGGAGCTGGCCAACGCATGGATCGGCCAGAGCGGCTACCCGGTGCTGGCGGTGAAGGTGGAGGGCCGCAAGGTGTCGCTGAGCCAGCGGCGCTTCTACTCGGAGCCGGGGGTGTCCAGCGGCGAGCGCTGGCCGGTGCCGGTGGTGCTGCGCTTCGAGGACGGCGGCGGCGTGCATGAGCAGCGCCTCGTGCTGCGCGCCGAGCAGTCCACGGTGACGCTGGAGGGCAGCGGCGAGGTGAAGTGGCTGTGCGCCAACGCGGGCTCCACGGGCTTCTACCGGGTGGCGTACGACGGGCCGGCGCTAGCGAAGCTGGCGGCGAGCCTGGGGGCGCTGGATCCCTCCGAGCGGATCGCCCTGCTGGCGGACCGTTGGGCGCTGGTGCGCTCGGGACAGGCCTCGGCGGCGGACTTCCTGGAGCTGGCCAGCCGCTACGGCAGTGAGGAGGACGACGCGGTCCTCGACGAGCTGGTGGGGCGGCTGGGCTACGTGGAGTCGCGGCTGGTGGACGGAGAGGACCAGGAGCGCTTCCGCCGCTGGGTGGAGCGGCTGCTGAGCCCGGGGCTGGCGAAGCTCGGGTGGCAGCCGGCGGCGGGAGAGACGGATCGGGTGAAGCTGCGGCGCGCGGCGCTGGTGCGCGCGGTGGGCGTGCTCGCGCGTGGAGGGCCGGCGCTGAACGAGGTGCGGCCCCGGGTGGCCAAGGTGCTGGCGGGGGACAACTCGGCGCTGGAGCCGAACCTGCTGGACAGCTCGGTGTACATGGTGGCGCGCTCGGGAGACGCGGCGCTGTTCGACACGCTGCTGGCGAAGATGAAGGCGGAGCCGGATCCGGCGACGCAGCGGCGCTACCTGTCGGCGCTGGCCTCGTTCGAGGATCCGGCGCTGGCCAGGCGCGGGCAGGAGCTGTTCTTCACGGACGCGGTGAAGATGCAGGACTCGACCATCTTCCTGAGCGCGCTGCTGGGCAACCGCACGGGCCGGGACGCCTGGTGGGCGACGATGCAGAAGCAGTGGAAGGACGTGCTGGGGCGCACGGGCGGCGCGCCCATGCTGCTGCGCCGGGTGGTCGAGGCGATGGGAGCGCTGCGGGATCGCAAGCAGTACGAAGAGGCGAAGGCGCTGCTGCAGGCAAACCCAGTCAACGAGGCCCATCAGGCGATGGCGCAGACGCTGGAGCGGCTCAGCCAGGACGTGGCGCTGCGCGAGCGGGCCGGCCCGGAGGTGGTCACCTGGCTCAAGCGCCAGCCGTGAGCCACGGGTTCAAGTCCCGTACTCCTCGCCAATAGCGGGGCCTGGAATCGAGAGGGAACCCTCAAAGATTCCAGGCCCTTCGTCTTTTCAGCGCTCGGGTTTCTCCTTCGGCGCGATCTTCGTCTCCAGGATGTCTCCAGAAATCCGGGCGGCCGCCTCATCGAGCAGGCCGACGGCCGCGATTTTCCGGATCACAGTGATGCACCGTGGAGGACGCCGGGCAGCTTCACCCTCTCGTGGGGGATGCGAACAGGACCTGGGCCGTCATCGTCTCTGGGGCGACGATCCCGTAGGCTGGATCCCTCCTGGATCTGGAGGGCGCCCCATGGCAACTCGTCTGACCACTGCGGTCCTGCTCCTGGTTCTGCTCAATGCGTGCGCCACTCCGCGTGTGGTACGCCTCGACACGGGGCAGGGGGTGCCCCTGGAGTACACGCCGCCCACCTCGACCCAGCCCGTGAAGGTGGACGCGGCCCACCCCAGCAAGGCTGGTTGGTGCGCGCCTCCTACCCCAGAGAAGACCCGGACACCCGCTGGCAGCACCTGATGAGCAAGAGCTTCGGAGGCCTCTGCGAGCCGGGCCAGCGCAAGGAGACCTGCCTCTCCCTGCTCGATGACGTGCTGGGCCTGAGCACGTGGGACAAACTGGGGGTCGCCCTGGGCCTGTCGATCGATCCGCTCAAGGAGAGCATCGCCAAGGCGGTGGAGAACACCCTGGCCCCCCAGCTCTTCTACACCGTAATCGCCACGGGCCTCATCACCTGGGCCGTCCTGGCGGCCAACCCCGAGCCCGTTTTCACCAAGGCGGCGGCCATCGTCTCAGCGCTCCTGCTGATCTACCTGGGAGTGGAGACGTTCCTGGAGTTGGTGGACGCGAGCCGGGAGCTGAAGTGGGCCAGTGACCGGGCAACCACTTGGGAGGAGTTGGAGCACGCCAGCAAGCGCTTCGCGAACCGGGTGGGACCGGAGGTAGCCCGCGTCTTCGTCCTCGCGGTGACGGTGGTGGTGAGCCATGGCATGACCGGGGGCGCTGCGCTGCTGTCCTCGCGGCTGTCGATGCTGCCCAGTTTCTCGGAGGCAGCGGCGGCGGGGGCCTCACGGTTTGGCATTAACTTGGCGAACGTGGGACAGGTGAGTGCGGTGGCCGTTGTCGGAAGCACCATTGTCATCTCCCTGCCTGCCACGGCGGTTGCCATGACAGCCCAGGGGATGATCGGCGATGGCAGCACAGCCACGACGAGAGCACCCCACCGGACGCCTCCACGGATTGAGGACGGGAACCTCAACGAGGGCTGGCAACACATCGAAGGCAGGCACATCACAGGCAATCATCCGAATGGCTCGGGTGACCTCTTCGCGCCAGGAACGACCCGTGCCCAGCTCCAGGAAGCTGCTGAGGAAATCGTCAAGAACGGGAATCGGATCTCGACTCCTGGCAGACACCTCCAGACCTTCCAGATGAAGATAAAGATCAATGGCAGAAGTGATGTGGTTCGGCTGGTGGTGGATTCAGACGACGCCAACCGAGTCATCACCATGTTCCCGGTCAAGGGAGGGGGATGAGATGTTTCGCTTCCAATGCGAATGGGTCGATGGACGGACAACTTCCGCACGCTCGGGCTATGAGCTGGGACACATGTCCTTCGCTGGGGAAGAAGGCATCTGCACCTCGCGGGGCAAAGTTCCAGATCAAGCAATGATGATCTGTCTTGCCATTGTGGAACTTCTCGACGGACTGCGCCGGTTCCTGGTTGGGAGACAGGTTGAATACACGTTTGTTGGGACTGACTCCTCGTTCTCCGTCCAATTCCGGAGGGGAGGGAAGGGGCGCATTGCCGTCCGATGTGGCACGACCTTGCTGGGAGAGGTGGAAGGCTCCCACCTGTGCAGTGCCATCCTTTCGGGCGTCGAGTCGTTTCTGGGGCAACCAGGGCACCAACTCCCTGGAGATGCTCCCGTTCGCGAAGATCTGCTCGCGGCCATCGAGGAGTTTGCGCGCCTTCCCGCATAAGCGCGCTCCATGCTGGACGCCCGCGGAAGCTGACGCATACCCAGGAGAAGATTGTGGAGCGCTGGTTGAGCGAAAGGCCGACGGACTACGGCTTCCCCACCGAGCTGTGGAGTTGCACGCGCCTGGCCAGCCTCATCCTTGAGGAGTTCGGGGTGTCATTTCATCCAGGCTACGTGGCTGCGCCAACGTGGCTTCACCCCAGGGGGACAGGGGTTCCCTTGCCGCAGGTCCTTGTTTCACGGGCCCGGCTCCGTCATGGATCCTGGGTGTTGGGGGTGGACTCGAAATTTTTGGGATCCACCTGGAGGGGGCCATCTCCGAGTGTGGGCGACCTACGGCCATGCCCTTCTGATGACCGTACCCTGTGTTCGCCCTCTCGCTCCTCGCGCACGAGGGGTCAACGGCCTCCGAGGACTTCTTGCTCTCGGGAATCACCTGCGGAACTCCCCGGCCACTTTCGCAACAAACCTCGTGCCCCAGGCTGCATGCCCGAGGTTCCGCCATGAGAAATAAAAAACAAGACGCGGAGCCCCAGAGCCGGAGATCGCGTCCTGCATTCCCCCGCGCCCGGTGAACGTTCCCGGTACCGGGTGTCTCAGCTCTTCGGCTCCGTGGTGGGCGGCTCATCGCCATCTTCCCCAGGTTGATCGGGTGCAGTCTCTGGCGCCGGGCCAGTTCTCCTGGGCGTGCCCTGCACGGGGGACTTCGATGCCCTCTTCCGGGGCGAGGGCTCCTCTTCCTCCCCTGGCTCGCTCCACGAACGGAGCACCAGGTCGTGCTCCTCATCCTCGGCTTGGATGGGAGACACGTCGTTGTGCGAAGCCCACAACAGCAGCGGGTCTTCCTCCCCCCGCAGCACGCGCTCGACCTGATGGAGCCTCAGCTCCACTAGGACCAGGATGGCCGAGATGGTAAGCGGGGCTTGAAGCTCGCGCTTCCGATCTTCCAGGCCGCCTGTGGCCAGTTCATCCGCGAGGAAGCGAGCCCCCTCGACAGCGTTCCTGATCTCCGCCATTTCTGCACTCAAGCTGATGGCCTTGTGCATCGTGCGGTTCCTCCTGGGGTGAGTGGTAAAGGCCGCACCTCGACGATGCGACCTTCTCCAAAGGCAAGAGGAGCCCCGCCACATCCGCAACGGGCCTCCTCTCCGGGCACTACGACCCGTGACTCACCCGCTGCCGAAGATGCTCGGCCAGCGCGAAGACGACGGCCGCTATCATCTTTCGGGTGAGTGTCGAGGCCAGCAGCTTCCTCACGGCGCTCAGCATGGCGTTCACCCCCTTCCGCCCGACTGATCACGCCTCGCCCGCACCGTGACAGGTACGAGGACGAAGCTTTCTCCTCGGTCCTTATCCCGCCAAGGAGAGGAGAGTTTCCGAACTAGGTTACCCCGTACAGGGGCCTCGACATTCTGAAGCCCAGAAAAATCAAGGGCTTGTTGGCCTAAAGTGGGAGATGCTTCGGGCTTGAGCCCCGTGCGTCTCCTTACTTGGCACACCTCAGGCAGGCATGCGAGCGCCTCCCTTAGGGGGAAGTGCGGTCATGTAGTTGTCCTATTGTAGGGACCCGCCGATGTCACCCCAGCTTGCTAGAAGCATAGGGGCGTTGACAAAACTGGGAATCGACCTGACCTTGTCAACGTTGACGAAGTAGTGCTAGGAGGCAGATCTTGTCAACTTCAGGAACGACGATGATTGGAACGAGGCTACGCCAAGCGCGAACAGCGGCGGGTCTGACCCTAGATGAGGTGTCGGTTCGCTTGGGGGCTAACGGTCACCCGTTGACCAAGGCGGCACTGTCAAAGTACGAGACTGGAAAAAGCCTTCCACGGCCAAGCACGTTACTCATGCTCGCCAGAACGCTCGGCGTTCGTGCGGACTTCTTCGTCCGAGAGCCAACCGCTCAGGTGGAGTGGCGTGCATTCCGTAAGCACGCGAGCCTGACGCGGAGCCTCCAACAAAAAGTTCAGGCGTCTGTCGCGCAGATTGTCGAGGGACACGTCTGGCTTGAGGAGACGCTGAACTCTAGGCAGCGGCATCGCTTTCCGTCTCCTCGGAAAGTAGCTACTCCAGAGGACGCCGAGGCAGCTGCGGATGCCATGCGAAAGCACTGGAAGCTAAGCGATGGGCCTCTTGAGTCGGTGACGCAGACAATTGAAGATAATGGGTGCATCGCCGTCTGCTCCTCTGACGTACCGCCAAGTTTTGATGGTCTGTCCGGCTGGGCTAACGGTGAATTTCCAGTTCTTGTAAGTAGTGCTCGGCCCTCCATCGACCGGCGACGCTACAACTTTGCACATGAACTCGGGCATCTTGCGATGAATTGCAGCGGCCTGTCAGAGACGGAAGAAGAGAACCTTGCTCATCGCTTCGCTGCTGCGTTCCTCGTCCCCGCGTCTGTTGCTAAACGTGAGTTCGGAGAAAAGCGTCGAAACATCAGCATGGAAGAGCTCATGCTCTTGAAGCAGAAGTATGGACTGAGCATGCAGTCATGGGCTCACCGTGCGCATGAACTTGGGATCATTGATGCGCCGACTCATAATCGCCTATTCGCACAGTTCAGCGCCAAGGGGTGGCGTGAGAGGGAACCCGTTGAGTTTACTGGCAGAGAGGAGCCGGTTCGTCTCAAACTTCTAGTGCTTCGCGCGTTGGCTGAAGGGGTCATTACGCCTAGCCGCGCGGAGGAACTATGCCCAGGATGCACGAGCGAGGCTCCTGCCATGGATAATACGACTCCTCGTTTGTCGGTGAGAGCGCTGCGGAAGTTGCCACCGGAGATGAGAGAGGAGACTCTTCTGCAGGGCGCATTGGTCGCTGAACCGGACTACAAGAACGATGCGGAATTGACATCATTCGAGGCCTTTGGAGAGCACGATTTGCATGTCTAGCCCTGATCCTAAGCGCGGCGAGATTTGGTTGGTAGACTTCTCTCCGTCACAGGGGGCAGAAATACAGAAGAAGCGGCCGGCGCTGGTGGTTAGCGTCAGCAGTGTTGGCCGTCTTCCTCTCCGGATTGTCGTCCCGATTACCGACTGGAAGCCAAACTACGCAAGTCTCGTGTGGTTCGTCGAGCTTCAGCCTGACACGACCAACGGTCTCTCGAAGCCATCTGGTGCCGATGCGTTTCAAGTGAAGTCTGTAGCTCTGGGGCGGTTCACGTCGAGGATGGGCGTTGTCACCGCCGCTCAGCTTGAGGATGTGGCGGCCGCTATCGCAGTGTGTGTCGGGGCACCGTGATGCACCTAATGTCCTTGTTCTATGTGCTCTCGTCGGAACCACTCTTAAGGTTTCCTCAGTTACCCGAATTGCATTCGCGATACGGACATGAGGCAAATCGCCTTGTTCGCATAGCCAGTACACCGTTGTCCGGCACACTCCCAACCGCGTCGCAGCTTCCCGAACGGTCAGTAGCCGGGCTAACACACAGGATACGGGCGGCGCCAAGCTTGGGCCCAGCAGCAAACTGGAGTTGATCCGGTTTCGTGGAGTCCCTCCCGCTGTGGGAAAAGGAGTCCCCGATGCCGAAGACACGTCCGCCGTATGACCCGGAGTTCCGCCAACGAATCCTCGAGCTGTTGCACTCAGGCAGGACGCTGAAGAGCCTGTCCGAGGAGTTCGGCTGTACCGAGCAGAGCATCCGCAACTGGCAGCGCCAGGGTGGCCGGGCTGCCCCAGAGCGCAGGGAGAGCCTGAGTTCGGAGGAGAAGGAGGAGTTGACGCGGCTGCGACGCGAAGTGCGCGTGCTGCGCGAGGAGCGTGACATCCTAAAAAACCCTCCTGCACGGCTCGGTCATCTGTTGCACCAGAAACTGCCTGTGCCCTACCGTGGGCGCGCCCGGGGGAGCGGCCGTCCGCTTTTTGGTGACGTACGAGCCCGTTAAAAAACATGGTCCGGGGATGGCTGCGGATTTGCGAGTGGTGACGCCCTCTGGGCGATCCCGTTTAGGAATGTGATTGTTGGCGCCATCCCTCCCCTCGGCACTTCACGAGGGAGATGGAGCGATGGAGAAGGTCCGGAAGCAGAAGGGGAAGTCGCAGCGAAGGCCTTTGCCGTCCCTGAACGGGGATGCAGCCGGCATCGACATCGGGGCTACCTTCCATGTCGTGGCAGTCCCGCCAGGCCGCGCGGAGGAGTCCGTCCGCTCGTTCGGCAGTTTCACAGGGGACCTTCACGCCTTGGGCGACTGGCTGCAGGAGCTTGGCATCACCACGGTCGCGATGGAGTCCACGGGCGTCTATTGGATACCGGTCTTTGAGCTCTTGGAGGCACGCGGACTTGAGGTGCTCCTGGTGAATGCCCGGGACGTGAAGAATGTCCCTGGCCGTAAGACGGACGTCAACGACGCCCAGTGGCTGCAGCAGCTCCACGAGCATGGGCTGCTGCGCGGCAGCTTCCGTCCTCGCGACCAAGTGGTGCGCCTCCGAGCCTACCTTCGCCACCGCGAACGCCTCATCGAGTACGCCGCCTCTCACATCCAGCACATGCAGAAGGCCCTCATGCAGATGAACGTCCAACTGCACCATGTCGTGACGGACATCACCGGCGTGACGGGCATGAAGATCATCCGAGCCATTATCAAGGGCGCCAGGGACCCCAAGCTTCTGGCCCAGCACCGTGACAGCCGGTGCAAGGCGTCAACGGAGACCATCGAGAAGGCTTTGACAGGCAACTACCGCCCAGAGCACGTCTTCGCGCTTCGCCAGGCCCTGGAGCTGTACGAGTTCCATCAAGCCAAGGTGGCCGAGTGTGACGTGGAGGTAGAGGCCGTCCTCAAAGAGCTCAACGAGAGTCGAGCCACACCGGAGAAGCCCATGCCGGCTGTGCGTCACGCACGAGGTAGGAACGAACCCGACTTCGATGTACGCAGCGCCATGTACACCCTGCTCGGAGCCGACCTCACCCAGATTCATGGCTTCGGGGCGTATACCGTCTTGCGCCTCATCGCCGAATGCGGCGACGACATGCGCAAGTGGCCCACCGCCAAGCACTTCACTTCGTGGCTGAGCTTGGCGCCGGGCAACAAGATCTCGGGCGGACGCCTCTTGAGCTCAAAGACACGGAGGTCCTCCAACCGGGCGGCGTCCTTGCTACGCATCGCGGCGGTGAACATCGGTCGAACCCAGACCGCCCTGGGTGCCTTCTACCGGCGGCTGGCAGCGCGGACAGGCAAGGCCAAGGCGGTCACCGCGACTGCGCGCAAGCTGGCAGTGCTCTTCTACAACGCTCTTCGTCACGGGCTCGCCTACGTCGACCCAGGAGCTTCGTACTACGAGGACCGTTACAGGCAGCGGGT
This sequence comes from Hyalangium sp., assembly GCF_045802625.1. NCBI lineage: Bacteria > Pseudomonadati > Myxococcota > Myxococcia > Myxococcales > Archangiaceae > Hyalangium > Hyalangium sp. The sequence goes on from NZ_JBJMQP010000095.1 coordinate 18,393, forward strand.
CGTCCACAACCTCGAGCGACGGGCAAAGCAGATGGGCTATGCCCTGGTGGCTGCTGAGCAGACTCCGAGCGGAGTTTCTTAGGAAAGCCGCAACCTGGTTCGCTCAGGAGGCCGCGGGGACATCCAAGCGGCGTACCGATTCGTGAGAGCGAACCAGGAGCAGCACTCGGTAGCCACCCTCTGCCGTGTCCTGCAGGTCTCCGAGAGCGGCTACCACGCGTGGAGAGAGCGCCAGCCCTCAGAGCACGCCCGACAGGATGCCACCTTGAGCGAGCGCATCCAGGCCATCCACGCTCGTTCCAAGGGCACCTATGGCGTGCCTCGCGTTCACGCGGAGCTGGCCGCCGAAGGCCTTCACGTGAGCCGCAAGCGCGTGGCCCGTCTCATGCGCGCATCCGGCCTGCAGGGCGCCAGCCGCAGGAAATGGTGCACCACCACGGTGCGGGACGAGCGCGCCCGGCCTGCCCCGGATCTGGTCGAGCGCGACTTCACTGCCGATGGCCCTGACAAGCTGTGGGTGGCCGACATCACCTACGTGCCGACCTGGGCCGGTTTCCTCTCCCTGGCCGTTGTCCTGGACGTGTGGAGCCGCAAAATCGTGGGCTGGGCCATGGCGCCTCACCTACGCACCGAGCTTGTCCTCCAGGCCCTCGACATGGCTGTGAAGCAGCGGCGCCCCACCAGCGTCATCCATCACTCGGACCAAGGCACCCAGTACACCTCGGTGGCCTTCGGGCTTCACTGCCAGCAGGCCGCAGTACGCCCTTCCATGGGCAGCGTGGGCGATGCCTACGACAACGCCATGTGCGAGAGCTTCTTCGCCACGCTCGAAGCCGAGCTGCTCTCACGTACCTCCTTCCGCTCGCACTCCGAGGCACGCCTGGCTCTCTTCGAGTTCATCGAGGGCTGGTACAACCCTCACCGCCTCCACTCCGCTCTCGACTACCAGTCACCCATCAACTACGAAAAGAAGTACTTGGCTGCGGCTTGAGGCCGAAAGCCCTGAACCCTCCATGAGATCGGGGCAACTCCACCCTCCGAGGAATGCTGGGGTGGTGGCATTGGGAGAGCAGCTCCACCTCCCGGGCGAAGCGAGGATCCCCCGGACGCAGTGCCATCTTCAGGGCCACGGGGGAGGCGTGCTCATTCTGGCAGGGTACAGCGCGGTAGACAGCGCCATGGGCTCCGCCACCGGCCCGCGCCTGCACGCGCCACCTTCCGATGAGGGTGCCTGGAGCCAGCAGCGCGGGGTGGAGTGCGGGCGGAGAGGGGCTGTCCATGGCGTGCCTGGGAAGGAGGAGGGACTTCTGCGGTCTTCCCCATGCAGCCTACCTCGCGCGTAGGAGCGCAGGGGACAGCCTCATGGAGGTCTCCCCCATTAGACGGCTGAACTCCGAGGCTGCTAGCCTGGATCCATCCCAAGGAGCCACCCGTGCGCAATCTCCTCATGGCAGTCGTGGTAGCAGCCGTCACAGCAGCCTCGCCCGCCTTCGCCGGTAGGCACTCCAGCTCGCACCGGATCAAGACCGTGCACGTCAAGTCGTACACGACCAAGAGTGGGAAGTCGGTGAGCTCCCACAAGCGAAGCGCCCCGAGGTAGGCCGCTCGGCTCGCACCCCGCCCAGAGGCCGCCGGCTGGCTATTGCTGTGAGGGCAGCAGCAGTGCGTCCCGAACCTCTGCTGGCGGGCTCGCGCCGAGCGCCAGGTAGATCTCAAACCACGCCCGGTACGCACGCCAGGAAGGATCCTTCTGGTCGATGAGGGAGCGTTGCGCCTGGCCCAGACGCTTGGGGACATCGAAGGGCAACTGCGTGTTCCCCTCCGAGTGTAACTGCGCCGCGAACCAGAGCACATCCAACTGACCGGCATCGACAGGGGCGTGGGTGCGATCGACCAGGGTGTCGGCGTGCGCGATCGCCTGGCCCAACCAGCGGGCCGCCTGTGCCGTGTCCTGGCGATCCACGGCATTCTCGGCCAGCCGCATCTCCGCCAGCGTCACCGCGCCGACATCCTCATCGCGATCCGACTCAGCGAACCGCTCCAGGAACAGCGCGCGCCGCTGTTCGAGTGCGTGCGCGGCGGCATCCAGGTGCCCAAGCTGGGCCTCCGCATTGGCGCGCAGCCCCGCGGCGATGATGCGGTAGGAGCGCTGAACGTGCTGGGGGGTGGCGTGAGATCCGCTCAGCGTGGCTTGCACGGCTGGGTCGGCCACGTCGCGATCCACTGTGTCCAGGTCCTGCAATGTCCGCTGGGGCTGCCCCGCTCCCAGCTCCGCGGCGCAGCGGGCCACTCGCACCACCAGCCGGTTGCGCAGTCCCTCTACGTCTCGGGTGCCCGTTTCCACGGCGGGTAGCTCGCGATCATAGAGCGCCAACGCACGCTCGAAGCGGCCCGCGGCGAGGTTGTAGAGCGCCGCGCGATCCAGGGCCAAGGTGGCGAACTTGGCCAGCTTCGGTGTGGCATCCACCATGGCCAAGGCCTGATCCGCCGCGTGCGCTGACTCCTCCTCGCGGCCGACGTGCAAGAGCGCCCGGGCGCGCGCAAGGGACACCGCCAGCCCGGACGCGTTGTCCACGTAGGGGTACTTGTCCCGCTGATCGAGGTAGCCCAGGGCGATGTGGAAGTTGCCCACCTGGGTGTGCAGCACCCCCAACGCGCCGAGGATCATCGCCCGGTAGCGGACGTTGTTGCGCACCAGATCCAGGGCGATCAAGTAGTGCCGGTTGGCGCGCTCGGCGGCGGCGGGATCGTGGCTGCGGAGGAAGTCCTCGTGCTGAATGGCGCCATAGAGGGCTTGCGCCGCGCGCTGATTCTTGAGCTCGTGCCACGATGCGCGCAGCTCCTTCACGGCTGCCGCCACCGCCTCGGCGTGGGCGCGCTCATCCAGCTTGGGCAACTGGCGCGCCGTGAGGTAGGCCTTCACGAAGTGCCCGAGCGGCTTGGCCATCTTCGCGGAGGTGGTGGTGACTTCCTTCTCCACCACCTCGGGGGTGACGCCGGCACGCAAGCGCAGGCTCATGGATTCGACAGCGCTCTCCAGCGAGCCCGTCCGTCGCGTCACGATGTCGAAGTCGGCACGGGCGTCGTCCAGGCGCTGCTTCCCCAACCGGCGATAGGCGCGGCCCATCATCGCGCGGCGAAACAACCGCTCGGCCCGGCGGTCCTCCTCTGTGCCGGGCGGAGCGTCATCGACATAGACCGTCGCCAACGCCTCCAGCACGCCATCGGCGCCGAGTCCCGCCGCGCGCTCGACGGCGTCTTGCACCAGTACGCGCCGGCGAAGGGGATCCTTTTGCTGATGGTAGAACGCGATCAAGGCATCCCGGACAGGGCGAGGAGGACGCTCTTCGTGCAGAGCGTTGACGTGCCGGCCCAGCTCCAAGGCGAACGCATAGGCCGAGCCAGCGGGTGCCGATGCGAGCGCCTGGGCCATGGCGGCATCCGCCTCGTCGTAAGGGCGTCCCCGGTACAGGGCGCGGACGGCGGCGCGAGCGAAGTCGAGCTGGTCGTCATCATGGAAGACTTTGTTCATGGAGAGCCGGCGGCCGACTTCGATCAGGGCTTCCCGATCGTCGAGCTTGCGGTACAGCGCGTCCGCTTGATCGTAATAGGCCTCCAGCACCGCGCGCGGCGTGGTCTCGGTCACCTGGACCGCCTCCAGCTCCTGACGCGCCAGCGTGAAGTCGCCGAGGGAATCCGCCAGCTCACTGCGCACCACGTGCTGAAAGGCGGCGGAGGGTGGGCTGGGAGCGGCAGCGGGATCCAGCGCGGCCATGCGTTGCCGTGCGGCTTCGCTCAGCTCGTCCACCATGCGGCCGCGTTCGCGCTCCTTCATGGCGCGCCGGTGCTCGATGAGGATCCGCAGCGGCTCCGCCAGCCCCGCGGTGGCAGGATCGTCCACCAAGGACATGTGGCGGGCGTAGAACTCCGCCGCATCGAAGTCCTCGAAAGCCAGGTGGAGCCGGCTCAGGCGCATCATCAGCAGCCGCCGGGGTTTGGGCCGGGCTTCGCGCAGCAGGCGCTGGCGATAGAGCAGGAGTTCATCCGCGCGCTTGCCGACCATGCCCAACTCTTCGTTGAGACGAGCCACGTCCCACTTGCTGGGAACCTGGCCATCCAGCGGCAGCTGATACACATCCAGAGATCGATCGCGCGAACAGGTCGCGATGAGTGACGCGGCCGCGGGCGCTGGGTACTCGCAGCTCCAGGCTTCACTGGTGAGCTGGTCTGGACTGGAGGCGGCGGCCAGCTCGGGTGCGTCCTCGCGCTCGGCGGCGAAGGGCACCCGGAACAGCACCCCGCTGTCGCTGGCGTCGATCACCCCGTCCGCATTGGAGTCGGTGAAGAACTGCACCACGTACAGCGAGCGCCCATCCGGCGCGAACACCGGCTGTCCGGTCTGTCCCGGCAGATCGAGCGCCAGCGGTATGGGAGCCGCGCCGGGGCGATCCAGCCGAAGTGCCTCCAGATGGGGTGAGGCGTGCGCGGCGAATCCGGGGCCCACCTGCTGCTCGGAGCGTTCGATCGGGACGTACACCAGCCAGCGCCCATTGGGTGAGATGGTGGGGCTGGTCAGGTTGCGCTCGAGCAGGGGGCTCACGCTCAACTCGTGCTCCACCGCGACCCGAGAGAGCCGCAGATCTCCCTGGATGGTCGCCCGGCTCACCAGCGCGACATGCGAGGCATCGATCCATTCCGCCTGCAGCGCGTTGGCTTCTTCTTCGAGGCAGCGGCGGCCTTCCGCGCTGGGCAGCTCCCGCACACACAGCTGTCCGCCAGCTTGGTTTCGGAACGAAATGTAGAGCAGGTGTTTGCCGTCGGGGCTGACCCGCGGCCAGGTCACGTCGGCGCCTTCGTCGAAGAGGCGGTGCTCGCGGCCCCCTTCTAGATCCTGAACGTAGATCTCGGTCGCGATGTTGCGGTTGGACACGAAGATCAGCGTGTTCCCATCGGGCTCCAACTGCCCCAGGAATTGATCTCCCACGCCCACGGTGAGCTGTAAGGGCGTGCGCAAGCCTCCGTCGTTCTCATCGTCCTGCGCCCAGGCGCCGCCCGCGAAGAGAACGGCCAGGGCCGTGAAGCACCAGCCACGGGGCGTCAGCACTTCTTCTCTCCCCAGGTGCCGTCATTGGATTCAACCCAGCCGCCGCAGACCACGCCCTCCGCGTGCAGCTGCTGCCAGCTCCGGCGCAGCGACTCCTCGGGCACGGTGGGGCGGACCGTCCGCATCCACTGCCACAGGAGCACCCGGGCCCGGTTCACCCGTTCCACCAGGGCGACGTCATTGGCCGACAAGCGTCCGGCCTGGCAGCTGCGCCGGGTGTCCACCAGCAGCCCATCCCGCCCTTCGCCCACGCAGTGGTGCCGCAGCAGCTCGTCGACGCGGTCCGCCTGCGTCTTGCCCATGTTCTCGACCAACGGCGTGGGTTGCATGCCCAACTCCTCCAGCTGGTTGGGCGTGAGCGGCACCGGCGTCGGGCTCATGCCCGCGCGAGCGAGGCGCTGTTCCACATCCTTGAACGAGCCTGAGGCCTGCTCTTCGAGCGCCGTCGCGCGGTCGACCATGACGATCTCCGGGGCGCGGATGCACCCGGCGGAGATGAGGGCGGCCAGAAGCAGCAACCCACAGTGCTTCATGGTGTGTCCTCCGGAAGGGACATGGAGTTGATGACACGGTCGACGATGGGGCCCACGGGGATGCCCCGGATCTCGTCGATGCTGAGCAGCTTGGCCAGGCCGCCCATGGTGATGCTCAGGCTGCCAAAGCCGTGGTTGAAGCTCATTCGCACATGCTCCGGGTAACCCACTCCCAACGCGTAGCGGACGCGGTTGGTGGCGGGATCGGTGTGGCGCGGATCCTCGAGATCCAGCAAGTCGAGCAGGTGGCGGTTGCCAATGCGCAGGATCTCCGCGCGCCCGTTGACGCTGCGATCGTTGCCGGAGATGACCACGGCGGCGTTGCCGTCAAAGGGCTCGCCCCGAGACGATTGCACGCCAGTGGCCCGCACGTGGGCCTCCAGGTTGGAGTGCTTTCCTTGCCAGTCCAGCACGCACTGTCCGGTGATACGTCCACCGCGGACGCCCATCTCCAGCTGGCTCATGGAAAACACGTTCTGGTGGATGGACAGGTTGCCAGCCAGAGGCGCGATGGAGATGAACGGCGTGGTGATGCTGCCCACCGACATGAACCCGCTGCGCGAGAGCAAGGGGTGTTGGTCGGCGAAACGAAGCATCGGGTACGGGTTCACGTCGACGTCGCTCATCAGCCGCACCTGGCCGCCGGTGAGCTCCATGTCCTCGGTCAGCGGCACGTTGCCATCGAGCGCTCCAATCGCCATCCCCGATTTGGGCAGCCGCACGTTCACGTTCTGGAGGACAAGGTTGGAGAGGGTTCGGAAGACCACCAGGTCGGACGAGGCCAACCGGAAATCGACCGTGACCTTGCCGCTGCTCTCGATGAGGCCGGGCTGCGCAAGTTTGGACAAGTCCTGCTCCAGCTCACCCCGGATCGCCAGGCGGCGCCCGTTGTCGCTGAGATCGACCCGGCCTTTGACTTTCAGCTGGGTACTTGTCCCCCCATTGGACAGTTGCATGTCGGGGATGTGAACGACGCCATTGGGCTTACGGCGAGCGGAGAACGACCATTCCAGGTCCTGAACCGGATAGGGCAGCGCCGGCTTCTGTTCAAGGGAGCGGACCTTCAAGAGTTGTTTCAGTTCGATCTCGTCCGCTGCCCACTTCTCGGTGAAGGTGGCGGTGGTGTCGCTGGACATGTCGGCGAAGGACAGCCGACGATCACTCAGGCCCACGCCGAGTTTTTCCACCGTCAGGTTGCTGTGGACGCTTCGCCGGGGCCCATCGACGTGCGACTCGACCTGCCAATGCAGCGCGGGGAGGTTGATCGACTGGGTATCCTGTCTCCAGCGGATGCCGTGCGCGTCCATCACCGCGTTTCCCTCGAAGCTGGCAGTGCGCAGAGGGGCGGGGGCCATGGTCGGGGTCCCGTCGGCGGCGATGGCCGTGATCACGCCGAGCAGCGTGCCATGCAGCTCGCCGCTCAGCGCGAGCCGCGAGGGATCCAGCTCCGCGGGCACCTGGGCCTTGGCCCAGAGCGGTGACAGCGCACCGAGGGGCGGAAGGTCGCCCTTCACATCACAGCGAAGCGCGCGGGCTTTTCGGTCGAACGCCATTGCGGCATCGAGTGCGATCTTCAGCCCCGCCTGACTGGTGAGCCCCAGCCGAAGCGACGGCTTCCGGCGATCGAGGTCCAGCGTCAGTGTCTGGTGCTGAGGCCCCGCGTCGCTCTCACCAACGCGCAGCCCTCCGATCTGAAGGTCCAGCTCACCCTGATGCCTCCAGGCATCTCCTTGCGACCGCATCACGACGGCGATGTTGCTGGCCGTCACGTCGTCCCACGCCAGCCGCTCCAGGTGCAGCTCCGTTCGGTGCTCCACCCGTGGCGAGGGAGAAAAGACCGCCGCCAGCTTGCCCGTGGAAGACAGGTTCACGGCCAGGTTCTTCCAGGGAATGCGCGCGGCGACCGGCTCGGAGATGAAGGGCCGAGCAGCCACGAGGTCCGGCGCCTGAATGGACAGGGTGTACGCCACATCGTCGGTCCCTTTGGTGGCATCCAGCGACGCGTGCATCGTGCCCACGTCGAGCTCCAGGCGAGCGCGGGCCCGGCTCAGCCGCGGATCGTCCAACCGAGGGAACGCCTCCGAAGCGTCGAGCTTCACGTGCACGGGGCCGTTCAGCACCTGGCGTCCATCCGCCATGACCACCTGGAGCGCCCCCACGGGCATGTCCGCCTTCAGCGCGAAGGGCGGCTCACCCGCCAAGGGAGCTTGGAGCTGAAATCCCAAACGTTCAGCGGTCGCATGCATCCCGGAGGCATGGACGTCCAGTGCCTCCACCCTTCCAGACAGGGCCGCATCCCCCGCGACCTTGAGGGGCGATGAGAGGTCCGGCCGCAGCTGCTGTCCCTTCAGCTCGCCGGAGGCCTTTGGAACCCGCAGCGTGGTGGGCCCCCGGACATCGAGCCCCTGAAGCGCGAACGCGAGTTGAGCGTCCAGCCCTCTTTGGGGATTCGGGGTCGCCACCCAGGACATGCGTCCCCCGCCGAGTGCCACCCGGCTGTCGCCTTGAACGCTCTGCAGCGCCGCGACTTCGACGTCCAGCCCGAGTTTACCTTGGGCTCCCAGCTGCGGCATGGCGCTGAGAGTGACCTCTTGAGCGTCCAGATGCACTTTGCCGCGCTCGATGGAGAACGTCCGCCACTCGGCGGGGATCCATTGCAGCAGCCGCCCGAGATCCAGATCCGCCACGGCCCGCCTCACGACTGGCGGAACCTCCGCCGCATCCGGAAGCACCACCTGGGCTTGCACCTCGGCGCTGTCGGTGAGCTGGGTGCGGCCCAGCTCGAGGATGGTGTGCCGCTTCTCGCCATCGAACTTCGCCGAGACCGTGCCGTGCAGCAGTGTGCGGACCGTGAACCGCGGATCGAAGGTCTGCCGCGCGACATCTAGGTCCACCTGCGCGCGAGCGGCCGACGCCCCTACCTCCGCCGAGAAGGCCAGCTCCAGCTGGGCCAGGGCCGGAGGAAGGGCCGAGCCTTCACGGCTCACCTCCAGTGGAAGCGGCGTACCGGTCTGGCCTGTCTTGGCGAAGATCTTCCATCCATCGTCCTGCTGCTTCGCTTCGATCTCGGCGGCGAGCCCACGCAAGGACCAGCGCTCGATCACCGCACCGTTCCGAACGCGGACGTAGCTCAACGACACGCCCGACACCGCGAGCTGCCCGAAGGGAGGCGCGGCGGCCAGGAAGGCAGCGGCCTGCTGGGAGGTCCCCAGCGGCGCTTCAACGGGCGGCGGCTTAGGAGCTTCTGGCCTCATCCATCCCGTGAGAGACGTGGGCCCTGCATCGTCGGCCACCAGGGCAACAGCCACGTCCCGCACCGCCACCCGCTCGACCCGGGGGGTCCCGCTCAGCAGAGCGCCGGGCGACCATTGCACCTCCAGAGCGCCGACGCGCAGCAGCTCGGGCGCGACGCTTTGAAACGGCGGCGGGGTCCGCACCACCAGCCCTTCCAGCCGCAGCCCCGAGAGCACGGCGACTTGGGCTGTCTGGTAGTCCAGTTGCAGGCCCGTGGCCGCTTCCACCCTGGAGACAATGCGCGGTTTCAGCCAGGGGTGGTCGAGGTTGCGCAGGGCGGCCACCCCCGTGACCAGCACCAACGCGACGGTCACGACGAGAACCAGCAGCACGCCTGAGATGATTCGAGCCAACCGCCGGCGAGGCCGCCCAGCTCCGGGGGATTCCATGATGTTTGGTTGGGAGCGAGCGCTCACCCCCGTCCTACCATGCGGCGGAATCGGGTTTCAATCGCCACTCCTCGAGCGCGCCGGCCAGCCGAGGGGGGCTCGGAAGCCCTGCGGATCCGCGATGCGCCTTGCTCCCGCGCGGAGCCGCATTCTAGCGTGCCGCGCACTGCTTCCCGGGAGTGCACATGCCCGTTGTGGAATCCCGCATCGACACCGTGACCCTCTATCAGCAAGGCGCTCGCGTCACCCGGCGCCTCTGGCTCGATTGTCCCGACGGCAAACCTCCCACGGAGCTGGAGATCCCTCGCCTCCCGCTCTCGCTCTTCGATCCCACCGTCCGCGTGCGCGTGCTATCCACCGACAACCCGCAGGCGGATCTCTCCGCCACCCACGTGCGCGTGGGCCTGTGGATCCCTCCTCGAGAGGCCGCGCTGGAGACCGTGGATCAGGCCGCGCTGCGCTCGCTGCGCCAGCAGGCGCGCGCCGTGGAGAGTCAGCTCCGGCAGCTGGATTGGGAGATCTCCGTCCTCGGCGGCATCCCCGTCCCGCCGCGCCCGGAGCCCGAGGAGGGCAAGCCGCCTCCGCCCTCCCCGCTCGGGCCCCGCATGGCGCTGGAGCAGTTCGCCTACGAGGGGGTGCAGTCCCGCATCTCCGAGGCGCGCAAGCTCCGCGAGCAGCTGCGCAAGCTCCACGAGGACGTGGCCGCGCTGGAGCAGAAGATCGCTCAGGCCTCCACCGCTCGCGAGGTGACGGCCGCGGAGCTCCACAAGTCCGTGCACGTGCAGCTGCGCCACGGTGGCGCCACGCTCGCGCGGGCGGAGCTCTCCATCGAGTACTTCATCCCCGGCGCCCGCTGGGCTCCCAGCTACCAGTGCCGGCTGTCCCGCGACTGCCGCGAGGTGGAGCTGGTGATGCGCGCGCTCATCTGCCAGTACTCCGGGGAGGACTGGCGCGGGGTGAAGCTGGTGCTCTCCACCGCCGCGCCCATGACCTGGACGGAGCTGCCCGAGCTGCCCTCCATCCGCATCGGCCGCGCGCAGCCTCCGTCCCCCGCCCGCGCGGGCTTCCGTCCCGCTCCACAGGGCGCCGGGGCGCTCTTCTCCGACTACGATCGGGATCGCCTGACGCTCCAGAACATGCTGCCCGCTCCCGCACCGTTCGCGTTCCCGGCGCTGCCCGCTCCCGCGGATCTGGAAGAGGGCCTCGTTGCCGACGGTGCGCCCGTCCTCCGCGAAGAGACCAAGGAGAAGCGGAAGAAGTCGGCGCGGCGGATGCGGGACATGGCGGTGGAGGCCAGCGACGACGTCATGATGGATATGGCGGCTGAAGAAGAAGCCATGCCGGCAGCGGCTGCTCCAGAGGAGGAGTACGCGGAGCTGGCGGCCATCAAGAGCGCCCCACCGCCGCCTCCCGCGGCGGCTCCTATGGCACCGCCAGCCATAGCGCCCATGCGCGCGGCCTCACCCAAGGCGCTCGCCGCCGCGGGCCGAGCCGCTTCACGCGGTGGCGGCCCCGGCGGCCCGAGTCCCTCGCAGGCGGGGCTGGAGGCCGTGGTGTTCACCCACCTGAGGCTCTCGTCGCCCGCCGACCCCGGCAACCGCAACCGGCTCCAGCCCGTGGACTCGCGGCGCTTCTATATCGAGTCCCTGGCGCGCTTCTCGGTCACCGTGTCGTTCGACGTCATGGCCGTGGTGGCCGAGGCGGAGAATCGCGCTCGCGCCGTCGCCCACGCTCCGCTGCCGTCGGGCGCGGTCGATGCCCGGAGCATCGGCGGCTACTTCGACTTCAGCTACGCGGCCGACGCCACCGTGGATGTCCCCTCGGATGGGGTGTTCCACTCCGTGGCCCTGGGCACGCGCACCGGCGAGGCCAGCGTCCTCTATGTGGCGGTGCCTCGCGAGGACAACAACGTCTACCGCCAGGCGCAGGTGAAGAACCCCCTGCCCGCGCCCATGCTGGCCGGCCCCGCCGAGGTCTACGTCGGCGGCGAGTACGTGCTCTCCACCACGCTGCCCGCGGTGGCCCCGCGCGGGGACTTCAAGCTGGGCCTCGGCGTGGAGCAGGCCATCCGCTGCGCCCGGAACACCCGCTACCGCGAGGCCCGCAGCGGCACCAAGATCGTCGCGACCACGGAGCTGTGGCACGACATCACCATTGATCTCGTCAACAACCTGGACCGGGAGATTGTCTGCGAGATCCGCGAGCGCATCCCCCAGCCCGCGCAGGACGCCGAGGTCGTCGTCGAGGAGGGCGCCATCACCCCCGCGTGGGAGCCCTACACGCAGGAGGAGCGCAACAACCCGCTCGAGGGCGGGCGCCGCTGGCGCGTCACCGTGCCCGCGAACGCCACCCAGAAGCTGGCGGCCCAGTACGTGGTGAAGCTGTATGCCAACAACGAGCTCAACGGCGGCAACCGCCGGGAGGCGTGACATGAGCACCGCCATCCAATCCACCTCTCCCACCGGCGTCGAGCGCTACGAGCCGCCCCTCCCCACCGGAGTCACCACGCTGGAGGCTCCCGTCCGCAGCGTCACGCTGCTGGAGGACCGGGCCCAGGTCACCCGCCGTGGCACCGTCCGAGTGAGCGCCGGGCAGAACCGCATCGTCGTCCACGGCGTGGCGCCCGTGCTGCAGGACGTCTCGCTGCGCGCCGAGGCCCTGTCCGGCAAGGCCCGCGTGGCGGACATCCGCATCCGCCGAGGCCTGCGCATCCGGACCGCGGACAAGCCCGAGGCGGCCCGCGTGCTCGAGGAGAAGCTCCAGGCGCTGCAGCGCGAGCGTCAGCAGGTGCTGGAGGATCAAGCCATCGCCCGCGCGCGCTTCGAGCGCATCAACCAGCTCGTGAACCTGGGCGCCTCCGAGATCCCCGAGGATGCCGGCTGGGGCATGGGGATGGCGGCCCAGTGGCAGGACTCGTTCGAGACGCTGTTCCGCAAGGCCCGCCAGCTCCGCGAGTCCACGCTGCAGGCCACCTTCACCGCCGAGCGGCTGGCGGAGGAGATCGCCGCGGTGACTCGCCAGCGCCAGGCGCTGGATCGCGTGGATCATCAGCTGGTGTCCTGGCTGGAGGCGGATGTGCTCGCCGACGCCGAGGGCGAGGTGGAGCTGCGCATCGACTACGTGGTGCCCAACGCGCTCTGGCGGCCGCTGCACACCGCGCGCCTGCTGGGCAGGACCAAAGTCCAGCTCATCTCCTCGGCCGCCGTGTGGCAGAACACCGGCGAGGACTGGAAGGACGTGGAGCTGCAATTCTCCACCGCGCGCTCCTCGCTGGGCACCGAGCCGCCCCTGCTCCAGCAGGATCTGCTCACCGTGAAGAAGAAGAACGAGGCCGTGGTCGTCCAGGCCCGTCAGGTCCAGGTGCAGAAGGCAGGCCTGGGCAGCGCTCCCGCGGTGGGAGGTGGCGGCCGTCCCGCCGCGCCCACCAGCGTGGATCTGCCCGGCGTGGATGATGGCGGCGAGACGCGCAACCTCAAGGCGCCGGGCAAGAGCACCCTCCCCTCGGACGGGCGGCCCAACGTCATCCCGCTCTTCAGCTTCGAGGACGGCGCGGAGGCGGCGCTGGTCACCTTCCCGGAGCTGGAGCCCAAGGTGTTCCTGCGAGCGGTGACGCGCAACACCGCCTCCAGCCCGCTGCTGGCCGGCCCGGTGGAGCTGCTACAGGACAACGGCTTCGTGGGGTGGACCCAGACGCTCTTCGTGGCGCCGCAGGAGAAGTTCGAGCTGAGCTTCGGCCCGGATGACTCGCTGCGCGTCCAGCGCGAGGAGAAGAAGAGCAACAAGCAGCACCCCGTCAGCAAGTGGAACGAGGCCACCACCCACGTGACGATCTACCTCTCCAACCTCTCGGGGGATGCGCGCACCGTGCTCGTCACCGAGCGCCTCCCCGTCTCCGAGATCGAGCACGTCAAGGTCGAGCTGGACACCGACAAGACCACGGGCGCGCCCGAGCTGGATGACAACGGGTTCTGCAAGTGGAAGGCGGAGATCCCCCCCAACGGGCACCTGGTCCTCCACCTGCGCTTCAAGGTCTCCATGGCCCCCGGCGTGCAGAGCGCCTGAGGCCCGCCGCACCGCGGCCCGTCTCACCGTCACAACCCAGAGGGAAACACGCATGCGCAGAAGCGGAGGTTGTATTCGCCTTGGTTCGTTGCTCCCGATGTTCGTACTGCTGGCCAGCGTGGCCTGCTCCGACAAGAAGCCGCCGGAGGAAGTGAAGACGTACACCAACCCGCTCAAGCTCCAGCTCGCTGATGGGAACGTGGCGGAGACCTGCCCGGATCCGGCCATCATCCACAGCCAGACGCCCGGAGACGACGCCTGGTACCTGTACTGCACCTCCAACCCGCTCAACAACCAGATGGACGCCGCGGGCAAGCCCGTCTTCCACCTGCTCCCCATCTACAGCTCGAAGGACCTGGTCGACTGGGCGTATGTCGGCGACGCGTTCGATTCGCAGCCGGCCTGGGCCGCGGCGCCCCAGGGGTTCTGGGCTCCGGACATCCAGTTCTTCAACGGGAAGTACTACCTCTATTACACCGCCTCGGACACGAAGGTGGGCGGGTCCGCCATTGGCGTGGCCACCAGTGACAGCCCGGCCGGACCGTGGACGCAGGCCCCCGCTCCGGTGGTGGAGCCCCAGAAGCCACCCTGCTGCGTGAATGATCCGAACGAGACTCGCCGGCGGTGGGTCTTCGACTCCAACGTCGTCACCGGCGACGACGGCCAGCGCTACCTCTACTTCGGCAGCTACTTCGGAGGCATCGCCATCCGGAAGCTCTCGGCGGACGGCTTGAGCACCGACGCCGCCAGCCAGAAGGAGATCATCTCGGATGACATCTACGAGGGCGCCTACATCGTCAAGCACGACAACTACTATTACTTCTTCGGCTCGGCCACGAACTGCTGCAACGGTCCGCTCACCGGCTACAGCGTCTTCGCCGGCCGCTCCACCAGCCCCATGGGCCCCTACGTGGATCGCGACGGCAACCCCCTCACGCAGGGCCGTGTCGGCGGCACGCCCGTCATCAGCATGAACGGCAACCGCTGGGTCGGCCCGGGCCACAACTCGGTGTTCACCGACTTCGCCAACCAGGATTGGATTGTCTACCACGCCATCGACAGGAATGATCCCTACCGCCTGGGCAAGCCGCAGGGGGATTTCTCGGACAAGCGCCACGTGCTGATGGATCCGCTGGACTGGGTGGACGGCTGGCCCACGGTGCGCGGCGGGCTCTGGGCCTCGGACGAGCCCATCCCCGCTCCAGCGGCCCAGCCCAAGCAGAAGGCCCACTACACGATGACGCAGCAGCAGCCGGACGAGGCGGGCGCGCTCATGGCCACCTTCTCGGACGACTTCACGGGCCCCGCGCTGGGCTCCCAGTGGACCTGGGTGCGCCCGCCGGCCACGACCACCTACGGCCTGGAGTCGGGGACCTTGCGCTTCGACGCCCAGGAGGGAGACCTCTACAAGGAGATCAACACCGCCTCGGTGCTCACCGCCGCCGCGCCCCAGGGCAAGAACTACATCGTCGAGACGAAGGTCCGGATGAACGTGCCGGCGCAGGGGTGCTGCTTCAACTACACCCAGGCCGGGCTCGTCATCTACGGAGACGATGACAACTTCATCAAGCTCACGCCCTTCGCGCTCTGGAACACGCGGCAGATCGAGTTCGCCAAGGAGCAGTTCCCCGTGCCCCAGGACTTCCCGCGCTACGGCAACACCGTCGCGGGCCCCCCGGGCGAGGACACCTGGCTGCGCATCGCCGTGCGCTTCGTGGACGGCGGGGAGACCTATACGGCCTACACCAGCCGCGATGGCACCCAGTGGTACCGGAACGGCACCTGGACTCACAAGCTGGGCAACGCCCGGATTGGCCTGGTGTCGATGGCTCGCGCTTCAGACCACCCGGAGTTCACTGCCCATTTCGACTATGTCCATGTCTACGAGTTGAACAACTGACCGCTCGGGGTCCACCCCGCTTGAGCGGCGTGTCATCGTGGAGCAGAGGAGCCGCCCTGTCGTGGCTCCTCTGTTCACTCCCGGGGGATCCCATGCGCGCCGTCCACCTCTTACCGCTCCTGCTGTTCCTCTCCGCGGTCTCCTGCAGCAGCGTGCAGACGCCACAGGATCCCTCGCACCCTCCGCCCCCTCAGACGACGCTGGCGGTGCGCAACGAGAAGCCCGTGGACTTCAACCTGTACGTGCTGAACGGGACCACGCGCATCCGCCTGGGCCTCGTGCCGGGGATGAGCAGCCGCACCTTCACCGTTCCCCACCACCTGATCCCCGTCCACGGCCCGCTCCGCTTCCAGGCCGCCACCATCGGCTCGGATGATGTGCTGGGCTCGGATGAGGACCTCATGGTGCACGAGGGCGACGCGCTCTCGCTGACCATCCGTTAGGGCTCAGCCCTCCTTGGGCATCTTCAGCGCCATGGCCACCAGCGACAGCGTGAGATCCTCCGGCTTGTAGGGCTTGAACGGGTTCAGCGTCGTCCCGGTCGAGTCCAGGTGATCCAGCCCGCTCAGCGTCACCGACTTCGAGCCGGGGATGAACGCATCCTGCGGCAGCACCAGGCCGTCCGACTTCACGCCGTAGCGCTGCTGCATGTACTCCTCGGTGGCGAACAGCGGCGAGGTGGGGTTGGCAGTCGTCGAGGCCATGCACACGGCGGGGATGCCCGCCGGCATCGGGTGCTCGGCCAGGAACTTCTTGCGCGAGTCGTAGGTCAGGTCCTCACCGGCCTGCACGCTGCCGCCGATGGCCTCCACGGCCCCGCCCACCCCGTAGCGCACCAGCGGGTTGTCCAGCAGGTCCTGCGCCATCGGCGAGCCGCCGTACGGCGACTGGAGGGTGACCAGGGCGCGCACGTGCTCCTTGAGCTCGGGGTACATCGACAGCGCCGCCGCCGAGTCCAGGCCGCCCTTGCTGTGGCCAATCAGCACCACCTGCTTGCCGCTCTTGGCCGCCTCGAGCACCGCCTCGCGGACGATGGCCGCGTTGTGCTCCACGCCCATGTCCGTGTCCACCGGCACCCGGCCCACCTCCAGGCCCTGGGCCTTGAGCGCGTCCAGGTTCTTGTCGAAGTACAGCTCCTTGGGCGCCGCGCCCGAGAACAGGCCGCCCACCGCCAGGAACACGCAGTTCTTCGCCTCCGCGGGCAGCACGTCCTTGCCCGCGCGCACCGCCTGGTCGAGCTTCTCGAACTCCGCCGTCGAGTCCTTGGCCGGCGGGTACGCCTTCTGGATCCAGCCGATCTTGTCCGCCTCGCCCTTGCCCGGCCAGGGGATGGGCAGGTGCAGGCTGTTCACGTGCGAGAGCACACCGCCCAAGAGCTGCGCACGCGCCGGAGCGGCCGTGCTGAAGCTGTCGCGCGCCGCCGAGGTGCTGGAGCGCTGCGAGTGCGTGGACTTGGTGGTGGTTTCCGAGGCCACCCGAGCCTGCGCGGGGGGAGTGAGGCTAGAGGGGCGGTTGACCTGGATCATGACGGGACCTCGAAATAGGGGGCCAAGTGGGCCAAGAGGAGTAACTTGCCTACATTGTCGGCGGATGGAGTTTTTTGTTGCGTGCCTTTTCCAAGAGCTTGAGAAGACTGGGGTTTGGCGGCGCGGCTTCCGGTTCTTTCCGGTGCTAGCCTGAGGGCCTCATGCAGGCCCATGTGCTGCGGCGTGCCGGACGCGCGGGTCGCGCCTGGCTCATCTACCGGTTGGATCAGCTCCTCACCTACCCCCCGCTGGTGCAGGTGCTGGCGCTGCTGCTGCTCACGGCGGTGCTCGTCGCCGCGTTCGCCGGCTTCGCGCTCATCTCCCATCCCCAGGAGCCCTCGCTCCCCAACGCCTCCGAGGCGCTGTGGTGGTCCATCACCCACTTCCTCGATGGCGGCACGATGGCGACGGATCCGGCCCGCCTGCGGCTGCTGGCCCTGTCCGCCACCTGCGCGGGGGTGTTGGCGGTGTCACTGCTCACCGCGGCGCTGGCCTCGAAGATGGGCGAGCGCATCGCCGACATGCGCTCGGGCCTCAACCCCGTCGTCGAGCGGGGCCACGTGCTGTGCCTGGGGTACGATCCCAACGTGGCGCTCGTGGCGCGCGAGATTGCGCGCTCGGGCCAGCGCTGCACGCTCGTGGTGCTGGCGCCCGAGGACAAGGATCGCATCGACGTGGCGCTGCGGCCCGCGCGCCGGGTTCCCGGCCACAAGCTGCACACCGTGGTGCGCACCGGAGACCCGCGCAACGAGCAGGCCCTGCTCCGGGTCGCCGCCCAGGCGGCGCGCTCCATCATCGTCACGCCCCCGGCCAGCCTCTCGGATGACGAGTCCGTGCAGTGGACGCTGTCCACGCTGCTGGCCATGCGCCGGGTGGCGGAGGAGGGCTTCGCGGGGCAGGTCATCGTCGAGGCCCGCCACACCGAGGCGCGAGAGCTGCTCTCGCTGGCGGGCGAGCCAGGAGTCGCGGGCCCGGGGCAGCTCGCGCTGGACATCGTCGCCTCGGACGAGGTGGTGGCCAGCATCCTCGCGGCGAGCACCCGGCAGGACGGCATCTACTTCGTGCTGCGCCACCTGCTCGCGTTCGATGGCTGCGAGTTCTACCTCGAGCCCGTGCCCGAGGCGCTGGCGGGCCAGTCCTTCGACGAGGCGCACGCGCAGGTGCAGGGCGCCATCCTGGTGGGCGTGCGCACCGAGGCGGGAGAGCTCCTCCTGTGCCCCTCGCCCGCGAACCCGCGCCGGCTGGAGCTGGCGGATCGGCTGATCCTGCTCGCGCCGGGCCGGAACAAGTGGAGCATGGGAGGCGAGCTCCCCTCGAGCCTGCTGCCCGAGCACAGCGCCGTGCCCGACCCCACGCCCCAGCACGTCAGCGTGGTGGGCTTCAACTCCACGCTCCCCCACCTCCTGCGAGAGCTGAGCGCGAGCCTGCCCCAGGGCTCGCAGGTGCAGGTGGTTGCGGGGGAGGACTCGCCCCGGGCGCTCAGCGTGGTGGAGCACGTACAAGCGGAGGCGCGCCCCGTTCAGCTCTCGTGTGACACCCGTCCGGCCGCCCAGCTCATGCACCGGGGGCAGCACGAGTGTTGCCGTGCGGACGCGGTGGTCATCCTGGGCAACGAGGATTCCCAAGACGAGAACGGCGACGCGAGCGCGCTGGCCATGCTGCTGCGGCTGCGGCACGGCCAGAAGGTGAGCGGCCACCGGGCCCGGCGCGTGGTGACGGAGGTGAGAGACCCGCGCTCCGCCGTGCACATCGCCCCGCGGCGGGGTGACTGCGTGGTGTCGAGCGATGTGGTGGCGATGCTGCTGGCCCAGGTGCTGCTGGATCCGGACGTGGCGCCCGTCTACCGGGCGGTGCTGTCGCCGAGAGGTGTCTCGGTGCGGCTGAGCCCGCGCCGGGCGTATGTCTCCGGGGGCACAGCCACCTTTGGCCAGGTGCTGGCCAACGCGCGGGCTCGGGGAGAGGTGGCGCTGGGCTTCTATCCGGATCCGCGCACCCACGGACGAGCGCTGGCGCGCCAACGGCGGCTGGAAGAGGGCGACGTGGACCTGGGCGAGGATGCCTGGCTCAACCCGCCCCGTGACACGCTGGTGCCGGACACCGACGACACCCAGGTGGTGGTGCTGGCCCACGAGCGCGGCCTGCCGAGCTGAGCGCTCCTCGCGGCCCGAGGCCGCTCCGCTGTCGGCTGGCGAACGGGCCTCGCTTCGGATCGTCGGGAATGCCGCGCCTGCTCTCCTGGGCTGCTCCGGCCCGCCTCGGCGGGTGCTGTGCTCCGAGGCGTCTTCGCGCCTGACGCGGAGCCGCACTGCCTCCGGGGGGAGCCGTGACCGATTTCACTCGCCGTCGACCGCAGCCCTGGCCCATCCGCCTCCTTCATTGGGCCAACGTGCCTCTGCTGGTGATCATGGCCGGCAGCGGCCTGCAGATCCTCATGGCCTATCCGATGATGGGGCCGCAGGGGCAGCCCTATGGCCTCTATCCCTTCCAGGGCGCTCCGCCTCCCGAGTGGACGCGCATCGGCCAGTGGCTGGCGGGAGGCCGGCACTGGCACTTCGCCTTCGCGTGGCTGTTGGTCGTCAACGGGCTGGCCTACCTCGTCTATCTCGCCCTCAGCGGCGAGTGGCGGCGCCGGCTCTTCCAGCCTCGGCGTGACACGCGCAACGCGCTGGGCACCCTCGCCTACTACCTCCGCCTGCGCCGGCACGCTCCGCCTCAGGAGCTCTACAACGGCCTGCAGCGGCTGGCGTACACGGGCACGTTGCTGCTCACGCTCGTCGTCGTGCTCTCTGGGCTCGTGCTCTACAAGCCCGTGCAGCTCGGGTGGCTGACGGCCCTCTTCGGAGGGTACGATCCCGCCCGCCTGGTGCACCTCATCGGCCTGGCGCTGCTGGCGCTCTTCACCGTGGGGCACGTGGTGATGGTGGCGCTGCACCCGCGCTCCTTCGGCGAGATGGTGACGGGAGGCCGTCCCCATGCGTGACGCGCGACGGCTCACCCGGCGCTCGTTCCTGCTGGGCGCCACGGCTCTCACCGCCAGCGCTTGCGACAGCGGCCAGCCTCATGCGGGCTTCCTCGGAGCCACGGAGCGCTTCAACCTGCGCTTCCAGCAAGCCCTCTTCAATCCGGAGCGGCTCGCCCCCGAGCTGCCCCCCGAGGACGCCACGCCCCAGGGCGCGTTCCCGAAGTATTTCGTCTCCAGCGCGCTGCCCGTGGCGCCCGCGAACTGGACGCTCCAGGTGGGAGGGCTCGTGGCGCGGCCCGGAGTGCTCACGCTGGAGGAGCTCCGCGGCCTGCCGCGCACGGAGTACCGCATCCGCCACCACTGCGTGGAGGGCTGGAGCGCGGTGGCCTCCTGGCACGGCGTCGCGGTGCGCGAGCTGGCGCGGCACGTGGGCGCGGATCCGCGCGCCGGCTACGTGGAGTTCCGCTCGTTCGATGAAGGCTACTGGTCCTCGTGGGACGCGCCGAGCGCCCTGCACCCGCAGACAATCCTCGCCTACGGCATGAACGGCCAGCCCCTGCCCGCCGAGCACGGCGCGCCGCTGCGGCTCTACTCGGCGGTGAAGCTGGGCTACAAAATGGTGAAGTACCTCACCGCGGTGAACTTCCTGCCCGAGCCCAGCGGCGGCTACTGGGAGGACCGTGGGTACGAGTGGTTCGCCGGCGTGTGATACATGCTTGTCTACTCCACGAGCGGGCTCCTGTAGAGATATGTTGAGTACGAAATAAATTGAACTCTCGCGCTTTAGAGGGTTAAACGCAGTCCACCCCTCGCGGGTGTTTCAGTTGCACATGTTTCACGTGTCTCAGCTGTCTTAAACAGGAGCAAATCCCCACACACTCGGCGTGACGGCTCTCGACGCCGGGGCACTGGCCCCGCGCGTGACGGGAGAGTTGCGTCTCAAAAACAACCTCAATCCCTCACAGCCGGTCACCTGGTGTGGCCTGGCACAGTCCCCGTCTGTCTTTTTTCACCCCAGAGAGAGCACATGAAGAACACCCTTCTGTTGGTCGGAACCTCCTTCCTCATCGGCACCATGGCCTGCGGTCCTCAAGACGCCATCTCCACCGATGAGGAGCCGGGTCTCCTCCAAGTCTCGGAGCCAGCCCTCACCGTGCAGAGCTGCACGCCCCTCTCCGTGTCCTCGGTGACAGCCTCTGGCAGTGAAGCCATCAACCCACCGGCCAACAGCGTCGATGATCGGCTCGACACCCGCTGGAGCAACCTCGGCAAGGGCTCGTGGATCAACTACGACGTGGGCTCGGGCCGCTCCATCTCCGGCGCGGCGATCGCCTGGCACCTGGGCAATACGCGCATCAACACCTTCACCCTGTCCGTCTCCTCGGATGGGCAGGCGTACACCCAGGTCTACAGCGGCACGAGCAGCGGCACCACCACGGCGGCGGAGACCTATGCGTTCTCTCCCCGCGCGGCCCGCCACCTGCGCGTCACCGTCAACGGCAGCAACGTGGGCGACTGGGCGAGCATCGCCGAGGTGCGCGTGTGCAATGGCGCGACGACGACGACGCCCGCGCCCTCCACGCCGGTGTGGAGCGGCAACTTCGAGACGGGCAGCCTCTCGCAGTGGAGCGGACAGCAGCGGGTGAGCGCGGACCGGCTGCAGCTGGTGTCCTCGCCGCTGCGAGAGGGCCGCTACGCCCTCAAGGTCACCGTGAAGCAGGGCGACAATCCCATCAGCGCCAGCGGCAACCGCAACGAGCTGTTCCGCCTCACGCACGAGCCGGTGGGCTCCGAGTACTACTACCGCTGGAGCACGATGTTCGCGCCGGACTTCCCCAGCCCGAAGACGTGGCAGCTCTTCGCCCAGTGGCACCACGAGGGCAGCAGCGGCTCGCCGCCGGTGGAGTTCGTCGTCAACAACGGGGTGATGAGCCTCAACTGCAGCGGCACTCAGGTGTGGAGCACGCCGCTGGTGCGCGGGGCGTGGCAGGACTTCGTCTTCCACGCGAAGTGGTCACCCAACGCAAGCGTCGGCTTCGTCGAGCTGTACCTCAACGGCCAGCTCGTCCTGCCCAAGCGCTCCTGCGCCACGCAGTTCTCCGGGATGCTCAACTACCTGAAGGTGGGGCTGTACCGGAACTCGACCATCGCCCCGGTGGGCGTGCTGTACCACGATGGGTGGACCATGGGCCGCACGCTCTCGGATGTGCTTCCCCAGGGCGTCACCCTGAACGCCTCCGCCGCGGAAGTGGCCACCGCCTCGGGCGAGTAGCGCGTCCGGGCTCTCCTGAGCGACGGGGCCCACCTCCCCGCGAACCTGCGATGGGGGTGGGCCGTTTCTTCCCCCTTCATTTCTGGGCAGCGGCGGGGGCAGGGGCGGCGGCGCCCTCTCCCAGAGCATCGACTTTGTAGCCCGCACGCTCCAGGACGGCCCGCATCTCACTGCGGGAGATGGACTTGTTGAGGGCCTCGGTCGGAGTCACGAGCTTCTTCTTGACCAGCTCCAGCAGCGCATCGTTGAGCATGATCATGCCCGCCCCTCGCGAGGTCTGCATCACCGAGGGGATCTGGAACGTCTTCCCCTCGCGGATCAGGTTGGACACCGAGCTGGTGCACAGGAGCACCTCTTGCGCGGCCACGCGCCCGCCGCCGATCTTCTTGCACAGCGTCTGGGAGATGACTCCCTTGAGGGACTCGGAGAGCATCATGCGGATCTGCTCCTGCCGGTCCGGCGGGAACTGGTCGATGATGCGGTCCACCGTGGAGGCCGCCGTGTTGGTGTGCAGCGTGCCGAACACCAGGTGCCCCGTCTCCGCCGTCTCGATGGCGATGGCGATCGTCTCCAGGTCTCGCATCTCGCCCACCAGCACCACGTCCGGATCCTCGCGCAGCGCCGCGCGCAGCGCGTCCTTGAAGGAGTCGGTGTGGACGCCGATCTCGCGCTGGTTCACCAGGCACTTCTTGTTCGGGTGGACGAACTCGATGGGGTCCTCGATGGTGATGATGTGGTCTTCGCGGTTGCGGTTGATGTAGTCGACCATCGACGACAGCGTGGTGGACTTGCCTGAGCCCGTGGGCCCGGTGACGAGCACCAGGCCCTTGGTGAGGAAGCACAAGTCCAGGATGTGCTTGGACAGGCCCATCTCCTCCGCGCTGCGGATGGTGTTGGGGATCTGCCGCAGCACGGCGCCAATGCCCTTGCGGTCCGCGAACACGTTGACGCGGAAACGCGCCGCCGGCGTCTCGTAGGCAAAGTCCGTGTCGTGCCTCTTCTCCCACTGCAGCTGGTTCTTCTCCGGAGCCAGGCTGAAGATCATCTCCTTGAGGCGCGCGGCGGGGATGGGGCCGTACTCCTTCACGGGCACCATGTCGCCATCGATGCGAAGGTGGGGCACCGTGTCCGTGGACATATGGAGATCCGAGGCCCGGCGGGCCAGCATCGCCTCCAGGAGGGCGATCATCTGCGCCGCGGCTTCGCCCTGCCGCTCTCGGACCCCTTCCACGCTGGGGCGCAGCGCCACGGTCGGCGTCTTGTCCGGCGCGGCGCTCGGCTCTGGCGAGGGGGCCGGGGCCGCCTGCGCCTGCGTGCTGCCGGAGCTCTGGGCGGAGGGCTCCGCGGCAGTCAACGTGGACGGGGGGCCTGCTGGAGCGGGGCGAGGCGCCGCCGCGGGAGCCGAGGCCGTGGGCGCGGGCACGGGAGCCAGCGTAGGGCTCGAGCCACGCTTGGGGGGCGCCACGGCCGGCGGAGCCTGCGGGGCGGCCGGCGAGCTGCTCTTGCTGGCCATCTCGAGCATATCGGCGGGGGAGGCCAGCTCGAGCTTCTCCTCTTCGAACTCGACCGTGCCATACATGGCGTGCGCGGAGAAGGGCACCATGGACACCCGCGCACGGCCCTGATCCATCTCGAACTTCACCTGCACCGCGCCCACGGGCGAGGCGTAGGGGAAGATGGTGAGCCCCGGGGAGGGGAAGGACGCACGCTGATCCGAAGGGACCAGCTCCGCGATCGCACCAATGAGCTGCTGCGTCGTGAGGTTCTGCTTCAGCACCGGCAGCATCCCCGTGGTGGTGCGGATGCTCACCCCACTGCCGGTCTCCATGAGGATTTCCAAACCAGCGTCCTTCAGCAGCTTCTCGATGATGTAGTCAAGCCTGGCCATTGGTTTTCAGCGTGAGAGAGTTTCCACGTAAGCGACGTGGCGCTTGTTGACGAGCGCTACGCGCTTGCCCTGGATGAGACGGATGAACGGCGGTGCGTCGTTGAGGTAGTCATTGAGGCGGGTGCGGCTCTCGGGCTGCATGTAGACGATGAGCCCCTGCAGCCGCTGGCCATCAATCAGGAGGATCTCTACCTCATGCTCGGTCAGGATGGTGATCCGATCCTCCTCGCGGAGCTCGTGCTCCACGTCGGTCCGGGCCACCGCGATGGCGACACTGTTGAGGAAGGTGATCATCCCCGTTGCCGCGTCCTGAACGGGGATGAACTTCATCTCGCCGTTGAGCAAGTCCGACAGACGCTCGCCTTCACTGTACTCGGAGACTCCCGTCATGAGGAAGGCGGAGACCTCCCGCACCTCCCCTCCCGGCAGGACCATCTGGGCGAGCACGGGGCGTTTGGGAACTCGAAGCTCTTCCAAGGGAACTGCCTCCTTGTGAATCCGGCGGCATCCTAACGGGGGTGGCCCGCCCGGCAAGAATGGGACCGAGCCGCCGGGGGGAGACTCGGCAGGCTGCCCACACTGGACCTGAGCTCGCACACCGGCGATACACCCGGGGAACCGTGCGCCGCCGCGCATGCGCATTCCCAGAGGAAATCCAGATGAGAAGGAAGCTCCTTGCCGTCATCCTGGGCGCTGCCTGGGGGTTGAGCTCCACAGGGTGTGGCGACTCCGAGCCCGAGCCTCAGCCCCCTCCCACGAGCGCGCTTCCGAGCTACATCGTGCCGGGTAGTGAGCTCACCCACGAGTATCCCGGCACCGATGGGGATGATCAGCCAGACCTGCTCACCTCGGGGCTCGGCACGAGCGGGATCGCCGGTACGGCTCCGGGCTACGCGGACCCCACCCATCCGACCTGGCAGGAGCTTCGCACCAACACCATCTACAACAACTACCGAGGCCTCGTGGACATCACCCGCGGTGGGGGGTACGGCCGCCTCTATGGGCCCAATCTCGCCGCCGATGGCACCGCCACCGCCCTGCCGGGGAAGATTCCCGGCATCGAGTACCTCGCCTTCGCCCACGAGGAGGGCGGCCCACGCGTAGGGTTGATGGTGCAGATCCCCCGCTCCTTCGATCCGCAGCGGCCCTGCATCGTCGCGGCGCCCAGCTCCGGCTCGCGCGGCCTCTACGGCGCCATCGGCACCGCCGGGGACTGGGGACTGAAGCACGGCTGTGCCGTCGCCTATACCGACAAGGGCGGCGGGACGGGGTATGAGGACCTGGAGACGAACACCGGGTATGGCCTGGATGGCATGACGCTCGACCTGGGGACGCAGGCCCCGAAGGCCACCTTCCAGGCGGCGCTCTCCGAGCAGCAGCGGCTCGCCTACAACGCCGAATTCCCGCACCGGCTCGCCACCCAGCATGCCCACTCCCGGCAGAACCCGCAGGCCTCCTGGGGAAGGCACGTCCTCCAGTCCATCGAGTACGCCCTCCACGTGCTGAACCGGCAGTTCAATACCCCGCTCCCGGATGGCTCGATTCCCGCCACCCTCACGCCGGAGAACACCCTCGTCATCGCCACGAGCGTCTCCAACGGAGGAGGCGCCAGCCTCCGGGCCGCGGAGGCCGACACCTCGGGGCTGATCGACGGCGTGGTCGCTGGCGAGCCCAACGTCCAGCCCGTCTTCGATGGCAGCCTCCACCTCCGCCAGGGCTCGGGGGCGGAGTTCCAGGAGCACAGCCGGAGCCTGCTGGAGCTCGCCAGTCTGGTGAGCCTGTATCAGCCCTGCGCGAGCCGCGCGGCGGCGCTGGTGTCCTCGGCTCCCCTCAACTCGGTGAGCCAACAGGCGGGTGAGGCCAGATGCCAGTCCCTGCTCGAGCTGGGGTTGTTGCCGGGCCTCACCACCAGCAGCACGGTCGAGGAGCGGGCCCAGGCGGCCCAGGCGCGCATCAACGCCGCGGGCATCCTCCCGGAGCAGAACCTGCTCCAGCCCGCGCACTACGCCCTGCTCGTCCCCCAGGGCATCCTCGTCACCTATGCGAACCAGTTTGGCCGCTTCGGCGTCGAGGACAATCTGTGCGGCTTCAGCTTCGCCTCCACGGATGCCACCACGGGGCAGCCGGTGGCCACCTCCGCTTCACGGCTCGCGTCGCTCGCCGCGCTCAGCAACGGGCAGCCGGCGAACGCGGGCATCAACCTCGTCTACAACCTCGGCTCCAACGGCCCCGCCGCCGACAACACCGCCAACCTGGTGACTTCCCGCCTCACCCGCCGCAATGACCTGAACATCGACGGCGCGCTCTGCTGGCGGACGCTCGCCACGGGAGTGAACCCGCTGGACGGTGTGCCCCTGTCCGCCCGGCCCGCCACGCTCGGCGCGTATACCGTCACGCAGGCTCAGTACGAGGCGGTCCAGGCCGGCAGCGCCCAGACGCTCGCCAAGGGGGACCTGCACGGCAAGCCCGCCATCATCGTCACGGGCCGCAGCGACGGTTTCCTCCCCCTGAATCACGCCTCGCGGCCGTACTACGCGCTGAACCAGAAGGTCGAGGGCACGGGCAGCCAGCTTCGCTACTACGAAGTCAAGAATGCCCACCATCTGGACTCGCTGAATGGAAACTCCGGGTTCGACACGCGCTACATCCCGCTGGACTACTACTACTTCCGCGCCCTGGACCTGATGTTCGCGCGCCTCCAGGAAGGCCGCGAGCTGCCGCCGAGCCAGGTAGTCCGCACCACGCCGCGCCGCATCGACTCCAGCACGGGCAAGCCCGTGGACCTCACCGTCGAGGAGAACCTGCCCGCGCTCTCGGCCCAGCCCGCCGCCGGGGATGTGCTCTCCTTCGAGAACGGCCTGCTGAGCATCCCGGAGTAGCGCATCCCCCGGGTCTCCCTCGCCGACGTAACGGGCTGGCGGCCAGCCCCTCAACGGCATGGCTTGGAGCCGCAGTCTGCCCTTCATCTTCGGCCGGTCGAGCGGGTGGTGTCCTCACGGCACGACGGGGGACTCGGGCTGGGGCTCTACAAAGAGAAGGGGCGTGGCTCAGGACTTCTGCCACAGCATGGCGAGCAACCGCGGGGCTGCTGTCCTCGGGGCGCCGTCGTCTCGGCAGTCTTGCGCCCGGACCAGCACGAGGCCCGCGTCCAGGGCCGCCTTCAGATAGTCCGAGACGTCATGCAGGTAGCTGCGGACGTTCTGGATGGAGCCCGTCTCCGGGTTCACGAAATGGGCCTGCTTGCCCTGGAGCTGGCGGAACGGGTGCAATTCACAGACGAAGAAGAAGCCGCCACGCCTCAGGACGCGGCTCGCCTCGGAGAAGACGAAGGCGAGGTCCTCGATGTGCTCCAGCACCAGATTGCAGGTAAGCGTGTCGTGAGAGGCATTGCGCGCCGGCCAGGGCTCTCGCAGATCATGCTGGAGGAACTGGACGCGCTCCACGCCCGGGCGTTCCCGGGCGCGCTTCAGCATCTCCGCCGAGCCATCCAGCGCGAGCAGGCCGCGGGCCCGCGGTGCAAGCCATTCGGTGTTCTTCCCGGTGCCACACCCGATCTCCAGGACGTCACCTTGAAACAGGGAGGGGTCCTGCCCCTGGAGGGTCCTCGCATCGAGATCGCGCGTTGCATTGGCCTGGGTGTCGTACACGTCGGCCCAGACGTTGTACGCGGCCGCCACTTCGTCGGGGGGAGTCTTCGGTGCCATCGCCGTCATCTTAAGAAGGAAGTAGCGTGATGTGCTCCCTGAAGAGGACCCGTCATGACCCAGCCGAAGCCGCCCCCCTCTCCCTCCTCGCTGCGCCCGCCCTTCACCGAGGAGACGGCTCGGGCGAAGGTGAAGGCCGCCGAGGACGCGTGGAACACGAGGGATCCCGAAAGGGTAGCGCTGGCCTACACGGAGGACTCGGCGTGGCGCAACCGCACCGAGTTCTTCCAGGGCCGCGAGGCCATCAAGGCGTTCCTGCGCCGCAAGTGGGCGCGCGAGCTGGACTACAAGCTGATGAAGGAGCTGTGGTGCTACACGGGCAACCGCATCTCCGTGCGCTTCGAGTACGAGTGGCGCGACGCGGACACGGGCCAGTGGATGCGCACCCATGGCAACGAGCACTGGGAGTTCGACGACAACGGCCTCATGCGCCGCCGGGACATGAGCGCCAACGACTACCCCATCGCCGAGACCGAGCGGCGCTACCGCTGAGCCCTGTTATGAGCACGTCGTGCTCGCCGCGCTCGGCGACACGGCCGGGGGTAGAAACAGACCCGTCCCCAGAGCATCGCCATGCAGACGCTCCTCCCACCCCATGGGTTGGCGCGGAGGGGGCAGAGCATGATTTGACTCACTCCATGCTTCTTCGGTCCCTGCCCCCAGGGAAGGAGTGCTCGCCGTGAGTGGAGGACACTGGGTGCTGGCCAGCCGCCGCGTCGTCACCGACAGCGGAGTGCGCGAGGCCGCGGTCGTCGTTCGAGATGGGAAGATTCAAGCGGTGGTGCCTCGCCACGAGGTGCCCGCTGGACTGCCCGTGCAGGACATGGGCAACCAGGTGGTGATGCCCGGCGTGGTGGACTGCCACGCGCACATCAACGAGCCCGGCCGCACCGAGTGGGAGGGCTTCGCCACCGCCACCCGCGCCGCGGCCGCCGGCGGCATCACCACCGTGGTGGACATGCCGCTCAACTCCATCCCCGCCACCACCACCCTGCAGGCCCTGCGCACCAAGGCCGCCGCCGCCGAGGGCCGCTGCGCCATCGACTACGGCTTCTGGGGCGGCGTCATCCCCGGCAACGCGGGCGAGCTGGACGCCATGGTCGACGCCGGTGTCACCGGCTTCAAGTGCTTCCTCATCCACTCGGGCGTGGACGAGTTCCCCCACGTCACCCGAGACGACTTGGAGCGCGCCATGCCCATCCTCGCCCGGCGCGGCGTGCCGCTCATCGTCCATGCGGAGCTCACCCCGGACGAGCGCCCACCCCAAGGCGACACGCGCACCTACCGCAGCTACCTCGAGTCCCGCCCGCGCCGCTGGGAGGATGACGCCATCCGGATGATGATCGAGCTGTGCCGCAAGCACCGCGGGCGCGTGCACATCGTCCACCTCTCGTCCTCGGACGCGCTGAAGGACATCGCCGCCGCCAAGCGCGAGGGCCTGCCCTTCTCCGTGGAGACGTGCCCCCACTACCTCACCTTCGACGCCGAGCACATCCCCGACGGCGCCACCCACCTCAAGTGCGCCCCGCCCATCCGCGAGGCCGAGAACCGCGAGGCGCTCTGGGCCGGGCTGGCTCGCGGCGACATTGACATGGTGGTGTCGGACCACTCGCCGTGCACGCCCTCGCTCAAGCACCTGGACCGGGGAGACTTCGCCGCGGCGTGGGGCGGCATCGCCTCGCTCCAGTTCAGCCTGCCCGCGGTGTGGACGGGGATGCGCGAGCGCGGCCACGGGCTGGAGCAGCTCGTCCGGTGGATGTGCCGCCACCCGGCCCGGCTCATCGGCCTGGAGGGAATGAAGGGCACCCTGGCTCCGGGCGCGGACGCGGATCTGCTCGTCTTCAACCCGGAGGCCACCTTCACCCCGGAGCCCTCGGGCGTGCTGCACCGCCACCCGCTCACCCCGTACACGGGCCGCACCCTCTTCGGCGTGGTGGAGCGAAGCTTTCTCCGAGGCGTTCCGGCGTTCACACGAGGTGAAGTCACCCCGCAACCGGTGGGCCAGTGGGTGCGCCGTCCTGGCACGGCGCGGCCGGTGGCGTAAGGTATTGGGAGGAGGAGTCCCCGCATGCAGACCCCCGAGGAAGGCAAGGTACGAGTCGCCTTCGCCGAGCTCATCGACCTGGCCGCCGAGAAGGTGGGTGGCCTGGCCCTCATCGCCAACGACGAGTTCTTCGCGCCCAAGGAGAACCTGCTCAAGCCCGGGCGCGGCGTCTTCATCCCGGACAAGTACACCGAGTTCGGCAAGTGGATGGATGGCTGGGAGACGCGGCGCAAGCGCGTGCCGGGCTACGACTGGTGCATCATCCAGCTCGGCCTGCCGGGCGTCCTCCGCGGCGTGAACGTGGACACCCATCACTTCCTCGGCAACTTCCCCGAGTACGCCTCCGTGGACGGCCTCGAGGTCCAGGGCACGCCCACGCCCGAGACGCTCACCGGCGCGGCATGGACGGAGCTCGTCCCCAAGACGAAGCTGGTGGGCGGCACGCAGAACTACCTGCCCATTGCCAGCGAGCGGCGGTTCACGCACGTGCGGCTCAACATCTACCCGGACGGCGGCGTGGCGCGCTTCCGGGTGCACGGCGTGGTGAAGCCGGAGCCGGCGAAGCTGCGCTCGGGCGAGCTGGTGGATCTGGCGGCGGCCGAGAACGGCGGCATCGTCATCACCACCAACGACGCGTTCTTCGGGCCCAAGGACAACCTCATCCTCCCGGGCCGCGCCACCACCATGGGCGAGGGCTGGGAGACTCGGCGCAAGCGCGTGCCGGGCTTCGATTGGATTGTCGTCAAGCTGGCCGTGCCGGGCACGGTGCACAAGGTGGAGGTGGACACCAACCACTTCAAGGGCAACTTCCCGGATATGTGCTCGCTGGAGGGCTGCTTCCTCAAGGAGGACATCCTCGACTTCGCCAACGCGAAGGAGATTGCCTGGCAGGAGATCCTCCCTCGCACCAAGCTGCAGGCGCACCACCGGCACTTCTACGAGTCCGAGCTGCGCGCCGCGGGCCCTTTCACCCACGTGCGCCTCAACATCTTCCCCGACGGCGGCATCAGCCGGCTGCGGGTCCACGGGCGCCCTGCGTGAAACCGCTCGAGAAGCTCAACGGCCTGCCCTACGAGGAGGCCAAAGCGGAGTTCATGCGCTGCTGCGGCTCCAGCCGCTGGGCGGACGCCATGGCCCGCGCGCGCCCATTCAAGGACGACTCGGCGGTGTACGCGGAGGCCGGGTGGCTCTGGTCTCAGACGGGGCCGGATGACTGGCGCGAGGCCATCTCGCACCACCCGCGCGTGGGAGACATCTCCAAGCTGCGCGAGCGCTTCCAGAAGACGGGGGCCTGGTCCGAGCAGGAGCAGAAGGGCATGCAGGGCGCCAGCGAGGAGGTGCTGCAAGCGCTGGCGAACGGCAACCGCGAGTACGAGGCGCGCTTCGGCTTCATCTTCCTCATCTGCGCCACGGGCAAGAGCGCCCAGGACATGCTGGATCAGCTCCGCGAGCGCTTGAACAACCCACCGCCGCTGGAGCTGCGGATTGCGGCGGGCGAGCAGGCTCAAATCACCCGCCTTCGGTTGGAGAAGCTCCTCACATCCACATGAGCACCCTGTCCACTCACGTCCTCGATACACAGTGGGGCCGCCCGGCGGCCGGAGTCCCCATCACCCTGGAGGCGCAGGAGGGCGCTAGCGGCTGGCGCGAGCTGGCCCGAGGCACCACCAACGCGGACGGGCGCGTGCGGGACTTCCTCCCGGCGGGCACGAACCTGGAGCCCGGCACCTACCGGATGACGTTCCACACGGCGGAGTACTTCCGGGCGCACTCGATAAAGGGTTTCTATCCGTACGTCTCGGTGGTGTTCGAGATCCACTCCGCGGGCGAGCACTACCACGTGCCGTTGCTGCTGAGCCCCTTCGGCTTCTCCACGTACCGTGGTAGCTGAGCCGTAGCTCTTATGACGGCGAAGCTCTCCTCCCGTATCTCCGCCGCGCGCGCGGCGCTGACGAAGTCCAACCAGTCGTACACGCGGGCCTACCCGGGCGAGTCTCCCCGCCGGCAGCCGGTGCACACCGTGTACGGGGGCGCCCAGCTCTTCAAGGCGGAGACGGCACGGAAGATGGGACAGGTGGCGCTGGCCACGTTCCGCGAGTACGCGCCGAACGCGAGGACCCTGGCCGGGTGCCTGGACCTGCCGCAGCAGGGCGGCTTCGCCCAACTGGTGTACGAGCGCGTGGTGGCCAAGCTCGAGCGCGAGCCGGTGGAGGACTTCCGCATCGACTTCGAGGATGGGTACGGCAACCGTCCGGACGCGGAGGAGGACGGGCATGCGGTGTCCACCGCGGAGCAGGTGGCGCGGGGGATGGCGGAGGGCACACTGCCGCCGTTCATCGGCATCCGGATCAAGTCACTGTCCGAGGAGCTCTTCGAGCGGTCCGCGCGCACGCTGGAGCTGTTCGTCACCACGCTACTGGAGCGCACAGGCGGCAAGCTGCCGGAGAACTTCGTCGTCACGCTGCCCAAGGTGGTTTCGCCCGAGCAGGTGACGGCGCTGGTGCGCATGTTGGAAGTGCTGGAGCAGGACCGGGGGTTGCCGGCTGGCACGCTGAAGCTGGAGTTGATGGTGGAGACGCCGCAGTCCCTCTTCGATGCGCAGGGGCGGCTGGCGCTGCCCACGCTGGTGGCGGCCTCGGAGGGGCGCTGCGTGGGAGCGCACCTGGGTGTGTATGACTACACGGCCTCGCTCAACGTCACGGCGGCGTACCAGAGCATGACGCACCCGGCGTGCGACTTCGCTCGCCATGTGATGCAGGTGTCGCTGGCGGGCACGGGGGTGGCGCTCTCGGACGGGGCCACCAACGTGATGCCGGTGGCCCCGCACAAGAAGGAGGGCCCGCGGGCGCTCCCGGCGGCGAAGCAGAAGGAGAACCGCGAGGGGGTGCACCGGGCATGGCGGCTGGCGTACGAGCACACGCGCCACTCGCTGTCGCTGGGCTACTACCAGGGATGGGACTTGCACCCGGCGCAGCTCCCGGTGCGCTACGCGGCGGTGTACGCGTTCTTCCTGGAGGGCATGGACGCGGCCTCGCGCCGGCTCAAGAGCTTCATCGAGAAGGCGGCCCAGGCGACGCTACTCGGAGACGTGTTCGACGACGCGGCCACGGGCCAGGGGCTGTTGAACTCGTTCTTGCGCGGCATCGCCTGCGGAGCCATCACGGAGGAGGAGGCGCAGGCGACGGGGCTCTCGCTGGAGGAGCTGCGCAGCCGCTCGTTCCTGAAGATCCTCGAGGGCCGGCGCAAGGCGGGGGCGCCGTAAGCCGTCCCGGGCGGCTCCCAGGCGACGGTCCAGGTCGGGCCGGGTTGTCCCGAGGCCGTGGGTTCTCTATGGTCCCCCGTCAGCTTCGCGCTCCCGAGCGCCCCGCCGCTCCTTCTTCCGAGTTCTGATGAGCCCCGTCGTCCAGGAATGGCTGAACCTCGTTGTCCGCTGGGCCCACGTGATCGCCGCCATCATGTGGATCGGCGACTCGTTCCTCTTCATGTGGCTGGACAGCCAGCTCCGCAAGCCGGACCGGCCCCTGGAGGGAGACGTCGTCGGCGAGCTGTGGATGGCGCACAGCGGCGGCTTCTACGAGGTGGTGAAGCGCAAGAGCCTCCAGGCCCTGCCCCCGCAGCTCCACTGGTTCAAGTGGGAGTCGTACTCCACCTGGGTCAGCGGCTTCCTGCTGCTCATCATCGTCTACTACCTCGGCGACCGCGCGATGCTCACCGATGTGAGCTCGCCCCTGTCCCACCTCCAGGCGGTGGGCATCAGCCTCGGGCTCATCGTCGGCGGGCTCGTCATCTACGACTTGCTCTGCCGCACGCCGCTCATCCGCAACAACCGCCTGTTCGGCGCCGTGGGCTTCGTCCTCATCACCGCCGCCGCGTTCGGCATTACGCACGTCTTCAGTGCCCGAGCCTCCTTCCTCCAGGTGGGCGCCATGCTCGGCACCATCATGGCTTCCAACGTCTTCTTCCGGATCATCCCGGCGCAGAAGCACATGCTGGCCGCCACGAAGGAAGGCCGCCCCGTTGATACCTCCTACGGCGCGCGGGCCAAGCAGCGCTCGACGCACAACCACTACCTGACGCTGCCCGTGCTGTTCACCATGGTGTCCAACCACTTCCCGGTGCTCTACGGACACCCGGAGCCGTGGGCCGTGCTCGCGCTGCTGTTCCTGGCCGGCGCGGGCGCGAAGTACATCATGAACTTCCGCACGCGCACGCCTCCGGTGGTGCTCGGCGGCACGGTGCTGGCGCTCGTGGGCGTGGCGGTGATGACGGCTCCCAAGGCCATCGAGATGGATCCAACGCTCGCGGCCGGCCCCAAGGTGTCTTTCGCCACGGCGCAGACCATCGTCCAGACGCGCTGCGTGACGTGCCACTCCGAGAAGCCCACCAACCCGTCGTTCGCCGCGCCGCCGCAGGGAGTGATGCTCGACACGCCCGAGCGCCTGAAGGCCCACGCCGAGCGCATCTACGTGCGCGCGGTGCAGACCCAGACGATGCCACTGGGGAACATGACTTCCATGAACGAGCCGGAGCGGAAGCTGCTCGGAGCGTGGATTGCACAGGGCGCGGATGTCGCGGCCCCAGGCCCAGCGAATGTGCCCACGGTGGTGGCCCCCGCGAAGGTGTACGCAAGCCCCGCCGAGGAGGCGCGAGCCGTCTTCACCCAGCGGTGCGTCCCGTGCCATGGCCCCGAGGGACGCGGCAACGGCCCGGCGTCCGCGGCGCTCGTTCCGAAGCCGCGCAACTACCACGATGTCACGTGGCAGAAGAGCGTGACGGATGAGGGCATCGCCAAGACGATCATCGGAGGTGGCATGGCCGTGGGGAAGTCGGAGATCATGCCCTCCAACCCGGACCTCGAGCAGAAGCCCGAGGTCGTCAACGAGCTGGTGAAGTTGCTGCGCTCCTTCGGGAAAGAGGGCAACGGCCAATAGGCCTCAGAGGTACTCCACCGAGCAGTTCTTCCCATCGAACGTGACGATGGTGCGCCGATCGGGACGCACCTTCACGAGACAGCGCGCGGTGGCGCCGCCCTCGAGGAAGAACTCCGCTGTGTGATTGCCCGCCGGCATGCGCTGGATGGACAGGGGGAGGGACTCCCGCTCATGACCCGGCAGCTTCACTTCCACATGCCCGCTGACCATGGGCCTGATGCGCAGGACGCCCTCCCCTGTCAGCACTTCCTCCGGCGGCGACTCGGGGGGCTTGGACGCTGTAGCCGAGGCGGGCGCTGTTACCGAGGCGGCGGCGTGACGGCGGTTCTCCTTGTGCGGACGCTCGCGGCCCGGCTTCAGCGGTACCACCGGCACATCCTCACCGCCTGCGACAACCTCTCCCGCTCCGGCCTTGGCCTCGGGTGACGTGGCAAGCGAAGGCTCCTGCGGCGCGGGAGCTTCAGCGGCGGCGCCCCCCGCCGCACCCGCTGGCTTGGGCGGCGCCTCCTGAGTGTTCGGTGAACTCGTGGCGCCTGACTCCACCGTGGCGGGAGCCGGCGCCCCCATCGGACCGTGAGTCCTCTTGAACGCCACCCACCAGCCTCCCGCCAGCACCAGGGCCGTCACCACCCCGAGCGCCGCTCGCACCGGCGGCCGAGCCAGCACCGTGGGCACTCGCGTCCGTGAAGGCACGTTGGGCACGTTGATGGCCGAGGCTCGCAGCCGCTTCACCCCGGTCGGAATGACGGAGAAAGTACCGGACTGCTCCTGCACGTAGCCCGCGAGCGAGGAAGGCCCCACCGAGAGCCCGGCTGCCACCGCCACTGCCTCCAGCTCCTCGCGCATGGCGGCCGC
Organism: Hyalangium sp.; assembly: GCF_045802625.1. Classification (NCBI taxonomy): domain Bacteria; kingdom Pseudomonadati; phylum Myxococcota; class Myxococcia; order Myxococcales; family Archangiaceae; genus Hyalangium; species Hyalangium sp. Next base: position 53,857 of record NZ_JBJMQP010000095.1, read on the forward strand.
GTCAGAGAACCGGTCCTCGGGCCGCACCTGCAGCGCGCGCCCCACCACCGTGTAGAAGCCTCGCGGCAACCCGGGACACACCCGCTCCAGGGACTCCCACTTCCCCTTCACCAGCGCGGCGTGGCGCTCCGTTACATTGCTGTTCGCGTCCAGCGGCGTCGTTCCCGCAGCGAGCTGGTACAGGGTGACGCCCAGCGAGAACAGATCGCTCCGCCCGTCCAGCTTGCGCCCCATCGCCTGCTCCGGCGAGAAGTAGCCCGCCTTGCCCTTCGTCGTGCCCGCCTGCGTGAGGTTGCGGTTGGTGGCCGCCTGCGCAATCCCGAAGTCGATGAGCTTCAGCGCCCCATTGGGCGCCAGCAGGATGTTCTGCGGCGACACGTCCCGGTGTACCAGCCCCGCTTGCGCATGCACCGCCTCCAGCGCGGCGCACGTGAAGATGCCCACCGCCAGCAGCCCCTCGTCCGTGAGCCGCTCGCCTCGCGAGTGCAGCGTCCGCGCCACTGTCGACAGCGGCGCGCCGGGCACCAGCTCCATCGCCATGTAGAGCAACCCCTCCGCCTCGCCTACCTCGTAGATGTGGGCGATGTTGGGGTGGCTCAGCGTGCAGGCCGTGCGCGCCTCGTCCAGGAACATCTCGCGGAAGTCCGGGGACTCCGAGTACTCCGGCCGAATCACCTTCAGCGCCACCGGGCGGGAGATGCCTCCGGCCAGCGACTGCTCCGCACGGTACACCTCGGCCATGCCGCCCTGAGCAATGAGGCGGCCCACCCGGTACCGGCCGACGAGACTGCCAGGTTGGAGCGAGGACACGATCGGCTCACGAGCCTATCAGGCCCGCCGTGGCCCTCGAAGCCTGCCCGCGAGGGCAGCTCACCAGAGCATGTCCTGCTCCTCGGTGACCCCCGGCACGTTGACGAGCGTGTACGTGTGGCCACCTGCGCGCACGGTACCCTCGAAGACTCCCACCGGCTGCGCGAAGTGGCTCACCACCAGGCGCAGATCCTTCTCATCCCGGTGCGCGTAGATGGGCTTGAAGCGCAGGTCCACCGCGCCATCCGCCGTCGTCACCCGCCACGGATCCAACAACTCCTTCGCGTTGTACTCGAACCGAGCCCGAGCCAGCGGGTAGAGCCTGTCACCAATCCACAGGGCGTTCTCGTTGTCGCCGGTGCCCTCGTTGAAGCCCTCCGCGAAGTTGAGGCCAATGGGCGTGCCATCCGCCAGCCGGCCCGCGGCGAAGGCCCAGCGCCACGAGGTGTGCCGCGCCAGGTAGCCCTGCGTGTAGTCCAGCCCGCCCACGCCTCCATCCAACCGGAAGTGCTTGCCGCCCGCCTCCAGGCTGCCCAGCGCCAGCAGCCCGCCGCGCTTCTGCGTCACGTTCACCAACCCGTCCTGCTCCACGGGCGCAATCAACGTGAGCGCGGGAGGCCCACCGGCCACCAGCAGCTCGCCGCGCCACTGGAAGGACTGGAGGCTCCCAGTCCGCACGCGGCTGACGTCCACCTCCAACTGGTAGCGCTCGTCCTCCTCGCCGCGCCGCGCGGACAGCCGGCCCCCCAGCGTCCGGAATGAGGCGGCAAGCCCAGCGCCTGGCCGATCGCTCACCTCCACCAGCGGCCCCGGAGCGCCCAGGAAGCTCACGTCACACAGCGGACGCTGCTCCTTCAGGTCCACCGCGACGGCGAAGGCGCTCGAGGTGTAGCCCAGGTCCACCACCGCGAAGAGGGCGGCCACCTCGGGCGTGGCGGCGAAGGTGTAGAGCCAGCGCTTGCGCTTGAGCAGCCGGGCGGCCCTGGCTGGCGCCCAGCGCCCCTGGAGCCGGCCCAGGTCCACCTCGGGCAGCTCACCCTGGTACTTGCCAAAGCGCGGCTCGCCTCGGTTCGTCGCCACGGAGTTCGGCACGGGAGGCAGGGACATCTCTCGCTCGGGTGTCATTCCCCCCCATATTGGGGACTCACGCGCGCGCGCGCCACGGGGATCAGCTCCGAGAGGATCAATCTCGGACAGACCTGTTCCTGAGTACTACCAGGTGATGTGCAGATCGAAACTGATCGGCGAGTTCTGCGCCACCCGGAGGGTGGGGTTGACGCGCGTCCTCCGCAGCCCCTCCTCGAGCATTCCTCGGAGGAAGTAGGGCGACAGCCCCACGCCGGTGCGGAACTCCAGACGGAACTGGCGCTCGGACACCTGCACCGCGTTGACGAGGATGGGCGAGGAGTCGAACCGCAGGTGCTCCGGAAACTTCTTGAGGAAGCGCACGGGCCCCAGCAGCGGCAGGCTCACTGACACCACGCCGCCCAGCACCGTCCGCGAGAAGCCCTGGGTGAACTGCTGGCCCAGCCTCCGCCTCCCCTCCTCCACCGTCAACCCCGGGTAGAAGTGGCGGCAGGCGATGTCCAGGCACTGCCGGAACAGCCGCAGCGGGTATTGCGGCAGCAAGTCGTCTCGATCAAAGCCCGCCTCGCGCAGCTCCGCCTCGAACGCCGCGTTCCGCGGCAGCCCGTGCACGAACAGTCCCTCGAAGAGGATCGCTCGTGTCATGGGCTCGACGCCCAACGGGGGCGGCGTCGACGGGCTCGTCCGCTTCTGCATGCCCCCGAGAGTCACACCAAGCGTCTCAGAACGAAAGTCCTGGCCCGCACTGCCAATCCCAGGGATTGGATGCGGCGCGTCACGACCGGCCGAAGATGATGCGCTCCTCGCTCAGCAGGCGCGTGGTGAGCATCAGGCAGAGGGCCGCCGCGGCCGCGCAGCCGAGCGCGCCCAGGAGGAAGGGCACTGGGCCGACGGCCTGGCCTCGCATCACCTCGCCAATGAGGAGCTGCTGGCTGAAGACGGGGACCAGATACATCCAGAGCTGGCTTTGGATGGGAGAGATGGCCAGCACCATGCCGGGCACCATGGGCAGCAGCAGCAGGAGCTGGATGTACGTCTGCGCTTCCTTGAAGGAGCGGGCATAGGTGGACACCAGCATCTGCCCCGCCGAGGCGAACAGGGCGAGCGGCACCACCGTGGCGAGCATCCCGAGCACCGCCACCGCGTCGAAGCGCGCCTTCACGCCCAAGTCCTGTAAGGGCACGTGGCTGACGGCCAGGAGGAAGGCCGCCAGGCACACGCCGATGGCCACGCACGCGAGCACCACGGTGGTGAGCCACTTACCGAGCACCACCGCGCCGCGCTGCACGGGGTTGATGAGGAGGGGCTCCAGCGAGCCGCGCTCGCGCTCACCGGCCATGGCGTCAATGGCCACGTTCATCCCGCCCATGAAGGCGGCGAAGACGAGGAAGATGGGGATGATGTTGAGGATGTTGGCGGCCATGCGCTCGGGGGTGGCGAGATCCACCTCGTCCACGTGCACGGGGGCGGCCAGCTCCGGGGCGATGCCACGGGCGAAGAGGCGCTGAGCGCCCAGCATCCCCGAGTACCCCTCCAGCAACCGGCTCAGGCGCTGGATGGTGGAGCGCGCCTGGTTGCGCGAGTTGTCCACCACGAGCTGCACCGAGGCGGTGTGCCCCTCGGAGAAGTCCTTGCCGTAGTCCTTGGGGATGATCAGCACGGCGTCCAGCGTGCCGGCCTGGATCTGCGCCTCGTAGTCCGGGGGCGCGTCCAGGAGGATGGCACCGTGGCGCTGGAGGAAGGCGATGAGGCTCGGGGCGTGCTCGCGGCCGATGATGGAGACCTCCAGGGGTTTTCCCTCGCGGAACCACGAGGCCATCATCGTGAACATCACCGTGAAGATGATGGGGCCGACGAGGGGGCCGGCGAACGCGCTCGTCACCGAGCGCTTGTCCCGCAGGTGGTCCTTCATCTCCTTACGGAAGACGGTGGCGATGAGCTTCCTCATTGCATCAACCCCTGATCACTGCCGATGATGGACACGAAGGCTTCCTCCAGGCTCTCCTTGCCGGTGCGGGTGCGCAGCTCGTCCGGAGAGCCCTCGGCCACCACGCGGCCCCGGGCGATGACGACGATGCGGTCGCACAGCGCGGCCACCTCCTGCATGACGTGGCTGGAGAAGAGCACGCAGTGGCCCTGCTCCCGGAGGCGGCGGATGAGGGTGCGCACGGCGCGGGTGCTCATGACGTCCAAGCCGTTGGTGGGCTCGTCGAGCAGCACGTTGCGAGGGCCGTGCACGAGGGCCCGCGCCAGGGCTACCTTCATGCGCTCGCCCTGGCTGAAGCCCTCGGCGCGGCGGTTGGCGATGTCCTTCATGTCCAACAGTTGGATCAATTCGTCCACGCGCTTGTCGAGCGCCGCGCCGGACAGGCCGTGGAGCTCTCCGGCGTAGCGGGCGTGCTCGCGGGCGGTGAGGCGCGGGTAGAGGCCGCGGGCATCCGGCAGCACGCCGATGGCGCGGCGCACGTCCATGGGGCGCTCGGCCACGTCGAGGCCATCCACGCGGGCCGTGCCCTGGTCGGGGCGGATGAGGGTGTAGAGCATCCGGAGCGTGGTCGTCTTGCCGGCGCCGTTGGGGCCCAGCAGGCCCGTGACGACGCCATCGGCGGCGGAGAAGGACACATCCTCCACCGCCGTCACCGCGCCGAAGCGCTTGTGCAGGTTGCGCACTTCAATCATCGCGGGCTCTCTCCCTCATCCTTCAACCAGTAGAGCGAACCACCTCTGTGGAGCGCTTGCTCGAGGAACTCCGAGAAGGAGCCCGCGAGCTGCTTGCAGTGCTGGGGCTTCGGAAAGCCCTCATGCCACCCATCCAGCAACGGGTAGCGTCCGTTGTTCTGCGTGCTCACATCCACCATGACGTAGTTGCCATCCTGCACGTTGCAGACGACGTACCAGGAAGATGGCCCGCTCGCGTCGGTGTCTTCTCCGAGAATTGCCACCCGGGCACGGATGACCTTCGACAGCGGCAGGATCCAGTAGCTCGTCTCGGGCCGCCGTTCGAACAGGTCGGCGCCATTGCAGTGCTGGTAGAAGGCTCGAAGTTCCGGGTCCAAGCGCCACCCGACCCTCTGCTCGAACGAGGAGATCTCCTCCTGCGCCGCGGGGGGATTCGGGAAGTGATGGTGGGAGATCTCGGCGAGCATGCGTTGCATGGGCATCTTTCAGTCCGTGTAGGGCAGATCTGGCCCGACAACTCCACCAGTCGTCACCGACGTCATCCCGCACGCCACCGTGAAGCCCAGCGCCAGCATCGGGAGGGAACCTCCGCACGCGCTCAGACACTCCCGTACGTTCATCACGGGACCGGGCCAGCAAACGAAGTGAAGAAGGGTGGGCGCGTCAGGTCCGAGCCGCACGCTGACTTCAGCCCTTCCACAGTGCCCCTCGTCACGAAGTCCGCCATCAACGCCTGCACGCAGCCCAGCACCATCGTGTTGTGGCCTACCCCCGGCACCACCACGTGCATGCTGTGGGACAGCGTCTTCTTCGCCTCCTCGCCCCACGAGGGCGGCGTCACCGGATCCAGCTCGCCCGACAGAATCAGCGTCGGTGCCGCGGACACCACCGGATCCCGGTAGCCCTCCGGCACCGTGCCCCGCGGCCATACCTTGCACGGCTCGAGCATGTTGCGCACCATTCGTGGGCCGAACCACGTGCCCTTCGCTTCTCGCTCGATCGCCTCGTCGGTGATGAAGGGTGCGTCCTCCGCGCAGACGATCGAGAAGAACATGCCCCGGCTGATCGTGCTGCTCATCCCTCCCGAGACGCCCTCGCTCAGCGCGACGAACGGGGACCAGTCGCCCTTCGTCGCCCGATCCAGCATCAGCGGCGTCAACATCGCGATCTCGGGCATGTAGAGCTGACCGAACAGCATCTGCAGGAAGACGTCCCTTGAGAGTAAAATCTCCTCGGGCGCCCCCGTGAGCGGGTGCTGCACCATCACCTTCACCGGCGTCTGCTCCATCCGCTCGATCATCGCCTGCACCCGGGACTTCAGGTCCGGGAACGCCTTGGCGCAGTTCGGATCCTTCTCACAGTGCTCGAAGAGCAGATCCAGCGCCCGCTGCCCGTCCCGAGGCATGTACAGCGGCAGGTACAGCCCCATGGGCGCCACGCCATCGAGCACCACCGTGCGCACGTGCTCCGGGTGCTGCCGCATGTACACCAGCGCCGCACGCGTGCCATACGAGATGCCCCACAGGTCCAGCTTCTCGTAGCCCAACGCCTCGCGCACCTCGTCCAGATCGTCCATGGCGATGGGCGTGGTGTACAGCCGAGGATCCGCGTCGTAGCCCGCCAGGCACTTCTTGTAGTCCTGCTCCCGGTAGGCATCGTCGAACTTCGCCGCCAGCCCCGCGCCCGGCGGATCCGGATCGCACTTCAGGGGCCGAGACTCGCCCGTGCCCCGCTGATCCACCAGCACCACATCCCGGTTGCGGTGCAGCCGCTCCACCATCTTCAGGACCTTGGCCTGCGTGGCCGCCTGCCCAGGCCCACCCGCCAGCATCACCAGCGGATCTGGCTCCGCGGTGGCCGCCAGCGCTGGCACCACCACCACGTGCAGCGGCACCTTCCGCCCCTGCTTCGCCACCCGGTCCTCGAACACCTCGTAGGTGCCGCACAGAGTCTGGTACTCGATGCCCTCGACCCGGCAGGAGCTCAGGCTCACCCGGCGCCCCGAGGGCTGCCCCCCGCCCCGGCTGCACGCCCCCGTGAGCACCACCGCCGCCACCACGAGCACGGCAAAGGGCCAGCGCCTCGGTCCCCCAGGCAGCAGTCCAGGATCAACGTTGGAAGTAGCTCCCGCCACGCGCATCCTCCATCATTCTCGAGCCGCCCTGGACTTACCACCCCGAGCCCGTGGACGCACCTCGTGCTAAGCCCTTGCCCACCATGAAACGATCGACCCTCGTCCTCCTGGCCCTGTCGCTCGCCACCCTCACCGGCTGCGCCACGCTCAAGAACCTCTTCAAGAAGCCGCGCGTCACCTTCAAGACCGCGCGCCTGCAGAACGCCTCGCTCTCCGATGCCACCGTGGATGTCATCTACGAGGTGGACAACCCCAACCCCTTCGGCCTCTCGCTCGCCAAGGTGGACTACGCCTTCTTCGTCGAGGGCAAGCAGGTGGTCGCCGGCGCCCCCAAGCAGGGCCTCGCGCTCAAGGCCAACGGCACCAATGATCTCGTCTTCCCCGCCAACGTGAAGTTCGCGGACATTGTCCCCGTCGTGGAGACGTTCCTCACCAAGGACGCGGCCAACTACAAGGTGCAGGGCAGCCTGGGCATCGACACGCACACCCCGATCGGCATCATCACCTTCCCCCTGCAGCAGGAAGGCACCTTCGAGATCCCCAAGCTGCCCAACGTCCAGTTCGAGGCCCCGCGCATCACCAACATCTCCCTCAGCGGCGCCACGGTGGAGTTCCCCCTCAACATCACCAACCGCAACAGCTTCCCCCTGCCCATCGCCGGCCTCGCGGGCGATCTCAAGGTGGCCGGCGCCAGCGTGGGCACCCTCTCCACGGGCAACCTGGGCATGCTCGATGGCAAAGGCGCCAAGCAGGTGACGCTCCCGTTGCAGATCAACTTCCTGAAGGCCGCCTCGGCCGCCTCGGCGCTGCGCTCGGGCAACGCCCAGGTGAGCTGGAACGCGCACCTCACCTCCGGCACCCAGAGCCTCCCGCTCAACATCGGCCAGCTTCTCCAGTTCAAGCACTGACGCGGCCCGCCGCACGACAGGTGCGCTTTACCCTCCGGCTGGCGCTCTGCCATGCTCGGGGCCTGCCCGAGGCATGCGGGGCTCAAGCCCCCGGAGGAACGACACGATGACGCGGATGTGGGTGGTGAGCGGCCTGATGCTGGCGTGGGTGGGCTGCTCTCGCATCGAGACCCGGCCCGATCCTCAGGAAGAGGACACGCTGTTCGGCTCCAACGTCCCGTTGATCCAGGCGCCCAAGGCCGACCGCTGCGCCTCTCACAAGAAGTCCTCGGTGGGTGCCTCGTGCGAGGACGCGCGCTACCTGGGCACCGAGTACACCCGGCGCCTGTCGGTGGGCGACGAGGTGTGCCTCGAGGGAGGCTACGGCGACGAGCCCGGGCCCGCCTGCAAGGCGCGCGCGGCCGTCATCGACACGGGCCCCAACGGCGTGAAGCTGGAGATCCGCAGCACCAAGCCGGACTCGCGCTGGTTCAAGTCGGAAATGCGTCACGCCTGGTACGAGGAGGGCGCGCTGGTGGACCTCTATCTGGCCGAGCGGGGTTATTAAGGAACCATGGCCTTCTACGATCCCGTCGTCGAGCGCCTCCAGGCGTTCAAGATGCTGACCCCCGCCGAGCTGAAGAAGCTGGCTGGCGCCAAGCTGTCGGACCTCGTGCTGCAGGAGATCGGCCGCTCGCGCACGCGCGTGGCGGAGCTCGAGAAGCGCTTCCCCTCGGCCGGCCCCAAGGAGCTGGCCCAGCACCTCATTGAAGGGAAGAAGGCCCTGGCCAGCATGGCCGGTGGCGTGAGCGGCGTGTTTGGCCTCATCTCCGTGCCCGCCGACATGGCCTTCATGACGTGGCTGCAGATCATCCTCTTGGTGGATGTGGCCACGCTCTACAAGGTGAACCTCAAGAGCGAGCGCGCGCGCGGCGAGCTGTTGGATCTGCTCGGCTACGCCAATGGCCTGGGGCCGCTGCGGCGCTCCAGCCCGAAGGTGCTCGGCAGCCTGACCGCGAAGCTGCTGGCCAAGGGCGGGCTGCCCACCCTGGGCCGGGCCATGCCGCTGGTGGCCGCCCCCATCACCGCCTACCTCAACAACCAGCACATCCAGGCGGTGGGCGATCAGGCCGTGCGCTTCTACGAGGGCTTCGACAAGGCCCATGCCAAGGCCCGGGGCTCGCGAGAGAAGAAGACGGGCTGAGACCAACAGTTGGGCATGGGCCCGCGAACCCGGGCCCCTGTGCCTAGCCGTTCAGCGACTCGCTCGAGCTCTCGGACGGAGGGCGGAGGGCGCTGCGCTGGACCTGCCTGGGAAGCACGACGTGGAAGGTGCTGCCGTCCCCGGCTCGGCCGGTGGACTCGGCCCAGATGCGCCCGCCATGGCGCTCGACGATGCCCCGGGCGATGGTCAGCCCCAGCCCCAGGCCGCCATACGAGACGCCATGCGCCCGGCCAAACCGCTCGAAGATGAAGCGCAGCTTCTCGGGAGGGATGCCCAGGCCGTGATCCCTGACGCTGATATGGAAGTACTCGCCCTCGTCGCGCGCCTCCACGAGGATGGCGCCACCGTTCGGCGAGTAGCGCAAGGCGTTGGAGAGCAGGTTGGTGAAGACCTGATCCAGCCGCTCGCGGTCCGCCGCCAGCACCAGCCCCTCGGGGACCCTCAGCTCGATGCGCCGCTCCTCCTGGAAGGGCTGGAGGTGATCGGCCACGTCCAAGAGCAGCTCGTGCAGATGCACGACGCCCGGCTCCAGGTACAGCTCTCCCCGCTGGAGCTTGCTCACGTCCAGCAGGTTCTCCACCAGCTTCGCCATCCGATCCACGCTGCGAGCCAGCCCCTGTAGCGCCCGCTCCACGCCCCCGTTCATCCCATCTCCGCCGCGCTTCCTGGCCAGATAGACGAAGCTGCGCGCCGCCTGCAGGGGGGTGCGCAGCTCGTGCGCGGCCATGGTGAGGAAGACGTCCTTGGCCTCGCCGGCGGCTCGGAGCGCTTCAATGGCTCTCCGGCTGTCATCGATGTCCGTGGCGGTGACGATCCACCCGGTGAGCACTCCGGGCTCCTCCAGCTCCGGGAGCATGCGCCCCTGGAACCAGCGGTAGGCCCCATCCCAGCTCCGCCGGAGCCGGTACTCCACCTCCACGGGCTGCCCCGTCTGCCGAGCCTGGCCCCAGACGTCGCGAGCCCGCTCCAAGTCCTCCGGGTGGAAGACGCCGTCGATCGCCTCCCACCTCCGGCCCTGCTCGGGGGTGAGCCCCGCGTACTCCAGCCAGCACCGGTTGGTATAGGTGATGGCCCCGTCCGGGAGCATCGCCCAGATGAACAGCGGCAGCGCGTCCACCAGGGTGCGGAAGCGCAGCTCGCTCTGCCGGGCCAGCATCCGGCGCTCCAGCTCCCAGAGCGCGGCCTCCTGGCGCTGCAGGCGCTGCTGCTGGAGGTAGAGCGCCACGAACACCTCCACCTTCCAGCGCAGCACGTCCGGGTTGAAGGGCTTCACCACGTAGTCCACCGCGCCGTGCTCGTAGCCATGGACGAGATCCGTCTCCTCGCGGCTGTGGGCGGTGAGGAAGATGATGGGGGTGTAGCGCGAGCGCTGCCGCTGGCGGATCAACCGCGCCGTCTCGAAGCCATCCAGGCCGGGCATCTGCACATCCAGCAGGATGACGGCGAAGTCCTCGCGCAGCAGATGACGCAGCGCCTCCTCCCCCGAGGTGGCCTTGACGAGCCGCTGGCCCAGCGGCTCCAGGATCGCATCCAGGGCGAGTAAGTTGGACGCATGATCATCCACCAGCAGGACGCTGGTCGTCAGCGGTTCGGCCTGTGGGGAGAACTGGGTCGTGCTGGTGGAGCCGTCCACGGCCGTCCGCCTCCTTATGCCCTGCAACGGTTTGTCCTGCGATCCAACTGGGTAACGCTGGACACGGTAAGGATTTCCTCCGCTCCCCTGCTTGCCTCACAGCCGGGCGCTGATGATACCGCTCCGTTGGCAGTTGGGCTCCCCACCCGCTGTGCACCTGACCTCAGAGCGCTCGCGCAGGCAGGGTGAGCTGAGCCATCAGTTCGCTCAGCCGCTCGATGCGCGCGTCTCCCTCCAAGCCCAGCCCCACGAAGCGCACGCCCGCGGCGTGGGCCGCGCCCTGATCGTAACGCGAGTCCCCCACCATCAGCGCCTCGCCGGCCGCCACGGCCAGCCGCTCGAGCGCGTAGAGCACCAGGTCCGGCGCCGGCTTCGAGCGAGGCACCAGATCCGCGCACGCCGTGCACTCGAAGCAGTCCGCCAGGTGCGCCGCCTCCAGCAGCGTGGCGGCCAGCGGCGACACCGTGTTCGTCACCACCGCGCGCCCCAGCCCCAGCGCGCCCAGCGCCTCCAGCAGCTCGCGCGCCTCCGGGTTCACCCAGACGTGCTCCGCGTAGCGCGGGAAGTGCTCGATGTAGAAGGCATCCAGCTCGGCCGGCGTGCACCCCAGCCCGAAGACGCGCACGTCCGCCTCCGTGCCCTGGCCAAAGGTGGGCTGGAACTCCTCGCGCGTCACCGGGCGCCCGCGGAAGTGCGCTCCCGCGGCCGCCACCACGTACGCCCAGGCCTCCTCGCTCTTGAGGAGGACACCGTCCATGTCGAAGAGAACCGCTCGCAGCACGCCCGGCTCAGGCCTTGGGCGTCTGCGCGGCGCGCTGGGCCTCCACCTGCCGGCGCACATCCTCCATGTCCAGCTCGCGCACCTTGGAGATCAGCTCCTCCAGGGCCGCCGCGGGCAGCGCGCCCGCCTGCTCGAACAGGAGGATGCCATCCCGGAACACCATCAGCGTGGGGATGGAGCGGATCTCAAACGCCCCGGACAGCTCCGGCTGCGCGTCCGTGTCGATCTTCCCGAAGGTGATGTCCCCGTGCTTGGTGGACACCTGCTCGAAGATGGGAGCAAACGCCCGGCACGGCCCGCACCACGCAGCCCACCAGTCCAGCAGGACAATGCCCTGCTTGCCCACGGTATCCTTGAAATTGTCCTTGCTGATCTCAACCGTCGCCATGTTGGCCTCGCTCTTGGGGACGGCCCCAACTCCGGGCCGTCACTGCCCTACTTAACATCCAGCAGCTCTACCTCGAAGATCAGGGTGGAGTTGGGAGGAATCACCGGCGGATAGCCGCGCGCTCCATACCCCATGTCCGGGGGGATGGTGAGCTTGCGCAGCCCGCCCACCTTCATGCCCGCCACACCCTTGTCCCAGCCCTGGATGACCTGCCCGGCCCCAAGCCGGAAGGTGAAGCCTTGCCCGCGGTCCCGGCTGCTGTCGAACTTGGAGCCGTTGGTGAGCGTGCCCACGTAGTGCACCGTCACCGTCTTGCCAGCCGTTGCCTCGGCGCCGGTGCCCACCTTCATGTCATCCACCTGCAAGCTCATCCACGGGCCTCCTGGGAAAAGGGAAGAGAGCCCACCTTAACGCGCCAGCGGGGCGCGCGCTGCTCTAGAAGCACGACGGCGCGGCACCCTGTTGACTCCGGGGTGCCGCGCCGCGTGTTCATGTCCTGTGCCGCACTCGGGCTAGAACGTGCCGCCGATGTTCAGCGTGCCCGTGTAGCGCCCGTTCTCGTTGACGCCCTCGGCGACGCCCACCGCGAAGTCCTGGCTGAACAGGAAGTTGTAGTCGGCGCGCAGGTCGGCGGTGAAGTCACCCACCTGGGTGCGCAGACCCGCGCCCACCGGCACGTTGCCCACCGTGTCATCGCGGAAGCCCACCGCGGCGCCACGGAAGTGGTAGTCGCTCAGGCCGACGCCGCCCATCAAGTACGGCTGCACCTGGGACGCCGCCAGACCGAGCGTCAGCGCCGCCTGGCCACCGTTGCGCACCAGGTCCGGGCCGCTGCTGGAGCCACCGAGCACGCGGGTATCCAGGCTGTTCACCGCGCCGGAGTACGCCAGCTCGATGCCGAGCACCTTGCTGGGCCGGATGGCGGCCTGGAGGCCGTAGGCGGGACCCGGGTTGATCTCAGGAGCCAGCGCGCCGGAGTAGCCCTCCACACCGCCGCCCAGCGTCACGGACAGGCCGCGCAGGCCCGGCCCTTCTTCCTTCTTCGGGTTCTCGTTGGTGATGGGCGCGGTCGGCGTGAACGCGCTGCTAGGCTCCGGGGTCGCCGCCGCGGCCGGCGGAGTCACCTCGGTCGGCGGAACCGCCTCGGGCTGACGCAGGGGCTCGCTCTGGTAGCCGCTGCCACCGGCGCCCAGATCAGAGCTGGGAGGCTGGTTGATATCGCCGCTACCGCCCGTACCCGTGCCCTTGGGCACCGGCTGGCAGCGCAGGATCATCTCGTTGTTGCCCTGGTTGCTCACTCCCGAGTTGCTCACTCCCGAGCTGCTCGCTCCCGAGTTGCTCACTCCCGAGCTGCTCGCTCCCGAGTTGCTCACTCCCGAGGTGCCACTGCCCCCGAGGCCCTGTTCCTGGCTGGACTGGCCGCTGACGCCCTGGCTCTGGCTCTGGTCCTGCCCACTCAGGCTCTGGTCCGTTCCGACCTGCCCGCTCCCCCCGATGCCCTGATCCACAGGCTGCGTTTCGATGACGGCCTGCCGATCATCCTGCATCGACTGAGAGTTCATGCTCTGCGTGTCTTTGGTACCGGGCGGGCAGTCCGTGTCATTCGCAAGAGCCGCGCCGCTGAAAAGGAACGCCGCGACGGCGCCCACCAGAATCTTCGTTTTCATCCAACCCTCCGTTGTCGGTTGACCGACATGAAGGTTGTTGCCGTCCAGACATCCGGCAAGGAGCGCGTCATGCGGACAGGCTGCGCCAGGGCTCCCGCATGGAGGGCAGCCAGCCTGGCGTGTGAGTTCAGCACAGCCGCTTGGGAAGGCGCTGCGGCGCAGGAGCACTACCCCTTGGGGCCCTTGCTCCACTCGGAGCCGGTGACGACAGGCAGCTGCAGGGCGCGCTCGCGGTCCAGGTCCAGGTTGCCGATGTGCAGCGACAGCGGCGACTGCACCCACTTGTAGATGGACTGGAGGAAGAGCCGGACGAACTTCTCCACGTAGGCCTGGAGCCGCGAAGGCTCCACCTCGGGGAACATGGCGGTGAGGGCCTGGAGCATCTCGGCGGGCACCAGCTTCTCGCCCGCGAAGAGATAGAAGCACGCGTCCAGGATGGGGAAGGGCATCAGCTCCTCCTCGCCCACCTGATTGTGCGCCAGCTCGGGGCCCGCGGGCTTGGCCAGCACCTTCTTGATGCCCTCGGAGCCCGTCTTCTCCTGCAGGTAGTCCAGCAGGTACATGACCACCGTCTTCGGCACGTTGGCGATGACGGCCAGCGCCCCCATCAAATCGCCGCCGATGGTGGTGTAGCCCACCGACTTCTCGCTCATGTTCCCCGTCTGGAGGAACAGGCCGCCGCACGAGTTGGACCAGTTCCACATGCGCTGGGCGCGCAGGCGGGCCTGGATGTTCTGCTCGGTGATGGGAGTGACGGCCTGATCTCCCAGCATCTGCTTCACCACCTGGAGCTCGCGCTCAAACGCCTCCTCGATGGGGACCACCTGGAACGGGATGCCCAGCTCGCGGGAGATGGCCTCCGCGGCCTCGCGGGTGGCGTCGCTGGAGTAGCGGCTGGGCATGTAGAAGGTCCGCAGCAGCGAGCCCGGGTTCTCCGGCCGCGCCCGCTTCGCGTAGCGGTGGGCGATCAGCAGCGTGAGCAGCGAGTCCCGTCCGCCGGACAGGGCAATGCCAATCACCTTGAAGGCGCGCGTCTTCTCGAAGTAGTCGCCCACGCCCAGCGCCAGCGCGTCCAGCAGATCCTCGCACAGCGCCTCGCGGGCGGGGCGGCGCTGATCCGGCCCGGGCAGGAAGAAGCTGCGGTGCGCGGGCACCGGGTAGGTGAGCTTCTCGCGGCGGCTCTGGAAGGCGCCCGTGCAGTCCAGCGTGGGCACCAGCTGGCCGCCTCGGGACTGCCACCCCGCGCGGTCATCCCTCCAGGTGGTGTTCTCCGCGCGCAGGCGCATGGTTCTGTCCAGGTCCACCACCGCCGCGCTGAAGCCCTCCTGGAAGCGCGGCGTCTCGTGGAGGTGGCGGCCGTTCTGGTTCAGGAAGCCGCCGCCGTCGAAGATGATGCCGTCGTTGCTGCCCAGCGCGTTGGCGTAGGCGATGGTGCACTGGTGGTCCGCGGCGCGCGTGGCGATCAGCTCTCGGCGCGTGTCCACGAAGCCCAGGCGGAAGGGCGAGGCGGACAGGTTCACCACCAGCTCGCCGCCCGAGTACGTGCGCCGGCGCTGCGGCCCATCCGCGCTCCAGATGTCCTCGCACACCTCGGGGGCCAGGGTGCCGAAGTCGAAGCGGAACAGGTAGTCACCCAGGGGCACGCCGCGGTGCACCTCGGCCATGCCCGGGTAGCCGCGCGCCCAGGTGCGGCCCTCGTAGAAGATGTTGTAGGTGGGCAGCTTCTCCTTGGGCACCAGCCCCAGCACCTTGCCGCCCGCCACCACGGCCGCGCAGTTCAGGCGCAGGGCCTGGTGAGCCACCGCCACGCCCAGGACGAACACGGTGGGCAGCCCCGCCGTCTCCCGCGCGAAGCGCTCCAGCTCGGGCCACTGGTGTTCGATGAAGCCCTGCCACTGGATGAGATCCTCGGCCGGGTAGCCTCCAATGGCCTGCTCCTGGAAGAGGCCCACGGTGACGTCCTCGGCGGCCATCTTCCTCGCCAGCGCGAGCGCCCGGTCCACGTTGCGCGAGAACGCGCCCACGGTGGTGTTGATGCTGGCGATGCCAACCTTGACGAGCCGCATGGCTGCGAGTCCCCTTCGAGCCCGCGGCGCACCCGTGCACCGCCAGGCCGGTGTCGTATCCACCCTCAGCAGATGCCTGGGAGGGGGATGGACGCAAGCTCTTCAGTGCCGGGGACGTTCAGTTCAGCAGGCCCGAGGGCCGCATGGGCTGGAGCCGAGCAATGAGCTCCCCTACTTCTTCAATCACGGCCAACAGCCGCCGGCGCACGTCCAGTTGGAGCAAGAGCTGCTGGCGGCGCTCGGGCTCGGGGATGATGGCCGAGGCCACCACGTCCGCCAGCGTGCCCCCGGTGGCCCTGGCCACTGCGGGCAGCAGCCCCTCCGAGAACGAGGGAGGCACCCGCCCCGCCAGCTCGAGCACGGCCTGCCGGAGCTGCTCCTCCTCCGGCCCCTGGTACGACGGGTCCGGCAACAGCTCGGCCCGCACCTCTCGGTACAGGTGCTCTGCGGGCAGCTCGGACAGCAGACGTGCGCGGCACACCCCCTGGAGGAGGATGTTGTAGCGCCCGTCCTCCAACTCCTCGTGCCAGGCGATGAGGCCCACGCACATTATCGGCTCCAGGGTGGGCCGGCCCTGGTAGTCCGGCTCCCAGCCCGGCTCCAGCTGCGCCAGCGCCATGACGCGGTCGGTCTCCAGCGCGTCCCGAATGAGCTCGCGGTAGCGCGGCTCGAAGATGTGCAGCGGCATGACGGAGTGTGGCAAGAGGACGGCCGAAGGCAGGGGGAAGACCTTCAGCGCCTCTGCGGACTGCGTAATGCGTTCCTGGACCGTCATGGGCTCACCCTCACCTTTGCATCTGTTCATAAGTATGGGGTGCCTGGGTCGCATCCCAATCAAGCGGGCGCTCACCGGGCCGCAGGGCGGTGGAAACCGGCCGTGGTTCCGCTAGGGTGCGCCACCCCATGTCGGATATGTCCCCCACCCCTGTCGCCACCCCCGCCGCGCCCGAGAAGCTCTCCTGGTACCGCAGGCTCTACCTGCGGGTGGAGGCGCTGTCCGCCACGCGGCACGCCCTGGCGGCCATGCTGCTGGTGTCGGTGATTGACGGCTCGGTCTTCCCCATCCCGCCCTTCGCGGTGCTGGTGCCCATGGTGCTGGCCCAGCCGAAGAAGTGGGTGAGGTACGCGCTGCTGGGCACCGTGGCCAGCCTGTTCGGTGGGCTCATCGGCTACTGGCTGGGCACCCTGCTCAACTCCGGCGCCGTCAGCTTCCTGCACATCGACATGAACGCGCGGGTGCAGCGCTTTGGCTTCGACGACACCGTGGGCGGGCTGCTGGGGAAGAACTTCTGGGTCCTGTCGCTGCTGTGCTCGGTGCTCCCCACCCCGTTCAAGGTGGTGGCCATTGGCAGCGGCATGGTGTCCGTGCCGCTGGATCGCTTCTTCCTGGCGGCCGTGATTGGACGCACGGTGCGCTTCTTCGCCGTCGCCGGGCTGATGCGCTTCGTGGGCCCCACCGCGCGCAAGTGGCTGCGCATCTGAGTGGCGGCGCCACCGGCTGGCTCAGGAGAGCGTCCGCGGCAGCGCGGGCGCCAGCGCCGCGTCGATGGTGGCCAGCAGCAGCTCCGGACGCACCGGCTTCTCCAGCACCTGGTTGGGCACGCTGCGCAGGAAGTGGCTGGCCGCCGGGGTGTAGGCCCCGCCGGACATGAACACCAACCGCCGGGCCAGCTCGGGCGACTGCTCGTGGAGCCGGGCATAGATGTCCATGCCCGTCGTCCCGGGCATCTGCAGATCGCACACGACGACGTCGAAGCGCTGCCCCGAGGACACGAGCGCCAGCGCCTCCTGGCCGCTCGTGGCGGTGACGACATCATGGGCCGGCTCCAGCAACATCCGCAGGGACTGGGCCAGCCGCGGCTCGTCATCGACAATGAGGATGCGTCCCCGCCGCTTCACGTCCTGGCAACATGCGGCCCGCGGCTGCTCTCGAGCCTGGGGAGCTGGGCGGGTGGCTTGCCCGGGCGCCGCGGGGAGCAGCACGGTGAAGACGGAGCCCTTACCCGGCTCGCTGCGCACGAGCAGCTCTCCCCCATGGACCCGGACGATCTGCTGGCAGATGGAGAGCCCCAGCCCCGTGCCCTCCTCCGTGGACTTGGTGGTGAAGAACGGCTCGAAGATATGCGGGAGCACCTCGGGGAGGATGCCTCGGCCCGTGTCGGAGACCTCCACCTCGGCCCGGCCATCCGGCGCCGTGCGGGTGTGGATCCGCACCACGTGCCGCTCCGGCTCGCCCTCGGGGATGGCCTGCGCCGCGTTGATCAGCAGGTTGAGGAGCACCTGTCCCAGCCGGGACTCGCTGGCCAGCACCCGCGGCACCGGCTCGTAGTCCTCCACCAGCTGCGCCCGGGTGTGGAGCATGTGCCGCATCATCCGGATCGCCGGCGTCGTCACCTCGTGCAGCTCCACGGGCTTGCGCTCCTCACCGCCCTCGCGGCTGAACATCCGCAGATCCTGGACGATGCGCCGGATGCGCTCGGCGCCCTCCTGCGCCTCGCGCAGGTTGGAGAGCGCCTCCACCGCTCCCGTGCGGCCCTTGCCCAGGTGGCGCACCGCTCCATCCAGGTTCAGCTCGAGGTAGGCCAGCGGGTTCTGGATCTCATGGCCCACCCCGGCGGCGAGCGTGCCCACCGCGGCCACGCGCTCGGCGGCCAGCAGGCGAGCGCGCAGCTCCCGGGTGGCCGTGACATCCCGGTGGATGGACACAAAGTGTGTCACCCGGCCCTCCCCGCCTCGCATGGGGGACATCTGCATCTCGCTGTGCACCCGCCCGCCATGGCTGTGCTTCAACACCACCTGGCCGCGGAAGGGGAGCGCCTCGCGCAGGGCCGTGTCCAACTGTTGGCGCGTTGCTGGATCCATCTCGGCGCGAAGCTCCGTGGGAGAGCGCCCCACCAACTCCACCGCTCCCAGGCCCACCAACCCGCAGAAGGCCTCGTTGGCGAAGACCACCTTCGGGCCGGAGGGCGTCAGCGCGCTGATGAGCACCCCCTCGCCCACGCCGCGCACGGCGGTGGCCAAAAGCTCCAGCTGCTTCGTCGCATCCCTTCGCCCGGCGCTGACCGCGGCGAGCAACAGGCAGGTGGTGGCATCAACCCCGATGAGGAGCTGCCAGAACACCAGCATGCGAGCGTTGTCCTGCGACTGCGACTCTGAGCTCGAGGGCCCCAGCTGGTTCATGGCTCCCCAGAGGGAGAACACGGTGAGGAAGAGCGTCACCAGCGCCACGCCTCGGGGACCGAAGCGCAGCGCGGCCCACACCGCCAGGGGGAAGAAGAAGAAGGTCCCAACGAACCAGGAGAAAGGCTCTACCGGCGCCGCGATGAAGAGCGCCAGACAGACGAGCAGGGTGCACCCACCCAGCGCCACCGCCTCCAGCCCCCGCTCCACCGGCCGCCACCGCCGGAGCAGCAGCAGCACGGGCGTCACCACGACGATCCCTGTCGCGTCCCCGCCCCACCACACCCACACCATCTTCACGAAGCCGCTCCAGGGCAGGGCCTCGACGAGCACGACGGTGGTGCTCCCAATCAGCGCGCTCACCAGCGAGCAACCCATGGCCGCTCCGACAATGAGTGCGACGACGTCCTGGACGCGCTCCAGCGCCGCCGAGAAGCCCAGCCGCCGCAGCAGCCACGCCCCCAGCACCGCCTGCAGGGTGGCCCCCGCGCTCGTGCCCAGGCTGCCGAGCAGGGGGGCATGCCAGAGCAGGGCCGCCAGGAAGGCCCCCAGGAACACGGCCGGCCAGCGCGACAGGCCAAACAACCAGAGCCCGGCGAGCGCCACACCGGAGGCCGGCCACACGGGGCTGATGCTGTTGTAGAGCAGGGAGAACTCCAGCCCCGCCTTCGCCATCGCCAGGTACACGGCCGCCATCGCCAGCATCGTCAGGATGCCACGCGCGTCGTACGCCCGAGCGATGCGTTCACGCATCCGAATGGTGCACTCCCCCCAATCACCCTCGTTCTGACGGGTGACTTGATAGATGCCCATCGTACCGGCGCAGTGGGTCAAAGCAACCCCCAGGGCAGCCCGGGGCGCCGTTCACCGGGCGTGCGGGCCTGTGCAATCACCCGGCGGCGCTTGCGTAGGAAAGGGCAAGGAGGAAGCGAACGATGTCGAGACCTGGTTCCGCCGCCCTGTTGTCGTTCCTCATCCCCGGTGTGGGGCAGATCTACAACGGGGACATTCTGCGCGGAGTCTTCTGGCTCATCGTCACCCCGGGCTTCTGGATTGGCACCGGCGGACTGCTGGGCTGGGTGTGCCACCTCATCGCCGCGGCCACCGCGCACAGCCGCGCCGAGGACAAGGAGCGGGCGCGCCTGCCCGCCTGGTAGCTCAAGCGGAGCGTAGAATTGAGAGCAGCTCGTCCGAGGTGGTGGCGAGAGCTCTGGCTCCATGGATGCGCAGCTCGTCGGCGCTGCGGAAGCCCCAGGTGACGCCAACGCCGTACATGCCGGCACTGCGCGCGGTGTTCATGTCCACCGCGGTGTCTCCCACGAAGGCGCAGTTCGCGGGCGCCACGCCCAGCTCCGAGGCCACGCCAAGCGCGGCGGTGGGATCCGGCTTGCGCGGCACTCCGGACCGCTCGCCATAGACGGCCGCGAAGGGAACGCCGGGCAGCAGGCCCTGCACCAGCCGCCGGGTGAAGGCATCCGCCTTGTTGCTCAGCACGGCCAGCCTCACCCCGTCGGCGGCGATCTGCTCGAGCACGTCGGGCAGGCCAGGAAACACCTGGGTGTGATCGAAGAGGTGCTCCTCGTAGTAGGCGCGGTAGGCGGCCAGCACCGAGGCCTGTAGCTCCGCCCGCTTCGCGGGGATGGCCTTGCGCACGAGCACCACCACCCCCTCGCCCACATAGTGGCGGTAGGCGGCCACGGGGTGGGTGGGTAGACCGTGCTCGGCGAGCGAGTGGTTCATCGCCGCGGCGATGTCCGCCAGCGAGTCCACCAGGGTCCCATCGAGATCAAAGAGGGCGGCGCGAAGGGGCATGCCCCTCCTCAAACACGAACGCCCCGGCCAGACAAGGCCGAGGCGCTCGGGAAACTTCGAAGAATGGCTGCTGCTACGGCTTGGGAGCCGCTGCGGTGGGCGCGGACGAGTCGCTGCCACCCTTGGTGAGCACCGCGAAGTTGATGTTGTTGTAGCCCGCCGTGGCGCAGCTGAACATCACCCGCTTGATGATCTTGAACTCCACTTCCTTGTGGGCCTGGATGTTCACATCGCCCTTGAAGGCGTTGGCCTCGCCACCGCCGGCCATGGCGTGAAGGTCCTCGAACTGCTTCTTCATGTCCCGCAGCTTCTCCTCCAGCGCGGGGATGTTGAGGTACTCGTCCTTCACGATGTCCTCGACCCGGCCAACAATCGTGCCCGAGATGGACACCTGATCATTGGACACCATCACCACCGGGTTCATCTCCACTTCCTTGACGTTGACGGCCTCGGGCAGCTGGATGTCCTTGGTCATCATCAGCACCTCGCCCGTCGCGGAGAAGTTCGCGATGAGGAACAGCACGATGATGACGAACATGTCCACCAGCGGAGTAATCAGCAGGTCCGCGTAGGTGCCCTTCTTGCCGTGATGGCCGTGGCCGAACACCTTCGAGTGCTCGAGCCGCTTGCCGTACCGCTTACCAGGAGCCTTGATGGCCATGACTTGTCTCGAATCCTTCGCGTGAGCGGGAGCTCAGCCCGCGGCCATCACCGATACCTGGGGGAGCTGATTGCCCAGACACTCGTCGATGATGCGCACCAGCACGTCGTAGCGGACCTTGTCGTCCGTCTGCAGCGTGATGGCGGACTGGTCCGGGAACTGCTCCTTGATCTGCTTCAGGCGCTCGGTGAGCTTGGCCAGGTCCAACCGGCCCTTCTCATCCCGGGACAGCGGGATGGGCTCGAACGAGCTCTGATCCGCGGTGAGCACCAGCTGCTCCGGGGTGATGGCCAGGGTGAGCTGCACCGTCTTGGTCTGCTCGGGCGGCGTGTCCTCCGCGGAGGGGCCTCCCGCCTGAGACACCTGGAGCCGGCCGATCTGCGTCCACACGGCCGTCATGATCAGGAAGCTGATGGTCACTGCCATCAGGTCGATGAAGGGGACCAGGTTGATCGCGGTATCGAGCGGCTTCTTGCCGCCCTTCCCACCGGTCCCCAGGTCCATTCCGCCGGCCATGCCAACCTCCGCTCTGCGCTACGACACTGAAGAAGAAACGACGAAGAAAGAAAGACGACGGGCGCGACCAACCGTCCAGGGTTCCAGACAACGGGCGCGCGCCCAGGTTCCCGCGGACTACTCCTCGCCGCCGTGGCCAGCCGAGGCGGGGATGTTCATGTTCTTGAACTTGTCGCGGTTGGTGACGATGAGGTTGAGCACCGACACGCTCGTCTCGTTGATGTCGTTGATGAGGCTCTGGGTGCGGCCCATCAGGATGGAGAAGGCGATCAGCGCCGGGATGGCCGTCACCAGACCGAAGGCGGTGCAGTTCATGGCTTCCGAGATACCGTTGGCCAGAATCGTCGCCTTGTCAGCCGGGTTCACGTTGGCCACCGCCTCGAAGCAGGCGATGAGGCCGGACACCGTACCGAGCAGCCCCGCGAGCATCGCCGCGTTGCCGAGCATGGCAAGGTAACCGGTGCGCGCCTCCATCTTCGGCGTCTCGCGCAGGCTGGCCTCGTCCAACGCGGCCTGGACCTCTTCCTGGCCCTTGGGCACGTTCATCAGGCCCGCCTTGATGACGGCCGTCAGCGGGGTGTTCTTCTGGCCGGCCACGTAGTTGATGGCCTTGTCCAGATCACCCGCGTAGATGTGCTTCTTCAGGCCGCGCAGGAAGCCCTCCTTGTTGATGGAGGACTTGACGAACAGGACGATGGTGCGCTCGACGATGATGGCCAGAGCGATGACAGCGCAGACCGCGATGGGGTACATACCCTGCTGGCCTGCTTCCCAGCGACGAGCGACCTCCTCGAAGAAAGTGCGCTGCGTTCCGCCTTCTGCCGCCAGCACGGACAGATTCGTCAAAAACCCCAGATTCATCGCGTGTTGCCTCCGATAGGCGGCCCTACACTGACGGGCCTTCCAGCGCTGACACCTTCCCCGAGCGATTGTTCCCGGGGAAGAAAGCCAGTCTTGGATGTTGAAAACGTGGGCCGGACTTTAGGAATGCCCCCCCGGAAGTGTCAAGGTAGCCACCTTGCGTTAGCTATTGGAATCTCACGGGAAATTTGCGTGCGCCCCAGGGCTTGACGCCCCGCAATGGGGGCATGGAGGCACCAGATGTGGTGCCTGGTCGGGTGCTTGGGTCCCTGGAGGCGTCGTGGTAAGCGCACCCACATGTCGAGGAAGCGGATAGGAGAGATCCTCCTGGAGCGCGGGGCGATCACGCCGGAGCAGCTCGAAGCAGGGCTCAAGGCCCAGCGGCAGACCCAGCAGCGGCTGGGGACGACGCTGGTGAGCCAGGGTGCAATCACCGAGCCCATGATGGTGCAGGCGCTGAGCGAGGCGCTGGAGATACCAGTGGTGAACCTGGCCACCGTCACGCCGGACTGGGCGGCGGTGCACCTGGTCCGGGCGCGCTTCTGCGAGAAGCACGAGGTGTTCCCCCTGGCGCTGGAGAACGTGGACGGGCGCCGGCGGCTGGTGCTGGCCATGGCGGACCCGCTCAACCAGTCGGCGGTGGAGGAAATCGAGTTCACCACCGGACTCAAGGCGAGCCCTCGCGTGGCGGCGCTGTCGGCGATCCGCGCGGCCATCCTTCGCTACTACCACAAGGTGACTCCGGAGGCGGAGGCACGCGCCAGCCGTGCGGCTCCCTCCGCGCGGCCTCTGACGGCCCGGAGCGCCTCGCCGCGGCCCTCCGCCACCTCCCAGGCCCGTCCCCCCGCGCAGGCGGATGACGAGGAGGTCATCGTCGGCGAGGAGCTGGGGCCGGGAGAGACCACGGAGCGCACCTCCCTGGCGGAGCTCATCCGCCAGCGCGAGGAGCAGCAGCGAAAGAAGCGCGGCCAGGGCGAGGCGAAGAGCCGCTCCTCTGCGGGCTCGGGGGTGTTGGACGATTTGGAGTACCTGATCGGCGATCTGCGCGAGGAGCCGGACCGGGTGGAGGAGTTGGAGCGCAAGTTCTGGGCGCTCATGCGCATCATGGCGCGCAAGGGGCTGCTCTCGAAGGAAGAGTTCACCCGCGAGCTGGACGACGACACGGACGAGAAGAGCTGAGGAGGCACCATGCGGACGACCTGGATGCTGGGCGCGGCGCTGGCCCTGCTGGTGGTGGGAGGCTGCAAGGGCGGCAGCGGCGTGAACCTGGAGCTGGACATGAAGCCCCAGGCTGTCACCGTCGAGGACTCCGTGCGCTTGAGCGGACAGGCGCGCGGGGTGGAGCCCTCACTCTCGCTCAACGGGAAGCCGGTGCCTGTGCACGAGGGCTTCTTTGAAGTGAACCAGCCGCTTCAGCCCGGAGACAATGTCCTCACCTTGGATCTGTCGGCCCGGCCCAAGGAAGGGGCCGCGCCCGAGCAGAAGACGGAGCGCTTCGAGGTGAAGCGGGTGGATCAGGCCACGTTCGACGCGCAGTACTTCTATTCAGGCATCAGCAGCATGGGCAGCTTCAAGCGCGTCAGCTCGGGGGGCCTGCTGGCGGACAAGGCCGAGGTGAAGCTGACGGCGAAGGAGCTGACCGGAGTGCGCTTCGAGGAGTTCGGCCACGAGAACCGGCCCGTGAAGGGCGGTATGCCCATGGAGATCACCCTCAAGGTGGGCCAGGGGCGCGCCAAAGTCTCCGTCAAGCCCGAGCAGGGTCCGTCAGCCAGCGCGGTGGCCACGCCGGACAAGCCCGCCACGCTGAACGCGAAGGCGGAGTTGCGCATCAAGACGTACTCCGTCCGCATCGAGGCGCTGGACGGGCCCGCGAGAGATGTGGAGCTGGTGGTCCGCTACTGACAATTGTTGGCTCCAATCCGGCCCATGCCCAACTGTTGGCTCGATGGTGATGAATCCTCGACCCGCCCTACGCTGACGCGAACCTACTCGTGACGTAGGATGTGCTCAAGGGAGGAGAGAGGTCCCCATCACCTGCCGCGAGGCCCATCATGCAGAGCGCGTCCGCTCCCACGCTGCACCCCGCGTCGCTGTCTCCCGGCACGGTGGTGGGCCCCTGGCGCGTGGTGGCCTGGGTGGGCCGAGGCGTCTACGGCGCCGTCTTTCGCGCCGTGCCGGTGGACACGGGGCCCGCTGCTCCCGTGGCGCTCAAGCTGGCCCTGCGCCCGGGAGATCCGCGCTTCGCGCGAGAGGTGGAGCTGCTCTCCCGCACGCGCCACCCGAGTGTCCCGCGCCTGGTGGGCTCTGGTGCCTGGCAGCACCCGGACGGCACGCGCTATCCGTACATCGCCATGGAGTGGGTGGAGGGCGTGCCCCTGTACGACTGGGCTCGGCAGGGCGCGCGTTCTCCGGAGCAGGTGCTCGAGGTGCTGGCCCAGCTCGCGGGAGCGCTCGCGGACCTGCACGCACAGGGAGGCGTTCACCGCGACGTTAAAGGCGACAACGTGCTGGTGCGGCATTCGGACGGCCGAGCCATGCTCCTCGATTTCGGCATGGGGCACCACGCAGGCGCTGCCACGCTCACGCCGCCGGGCGTGTACCCGGGGACTCCGGTGTACCGGTCCCCGGAGGCGGGCCAGTTCGAGCTGCGCTTCTTCCGCGACCCAGCGGCTCGCTACTGCGCCGGCCCAGCCGATGACGTGTACGCGCTGGGAGTGACGGCCTGCCAGCTCGTCACCGGCGAGTACCCGGAGTTCGCGGACCCCTGGAAGAATGAGCACGGCACCTGGAACCTGGGCGCCGTGCTTCCTCCTGCCGCGCTGCTGCGCATCGAGCCCCGGCTGCGCGAGTGGATTCTGCGCATGCTCTCGGTGAGCCCCGAGGAGCGCGGCACTGCGGCGCAGCTCGCCGAAGCGCTGGAGCAGGCCGCTAGGCCCGCTGCTCCGAAAAGCCCCGCGCCGCCTCCAGCCGAGGCGCCATCTGCGACTCGAACTCCCTCGCGGTCCGTCGCCTCCCGAGAACGTCCCACCGCACGAGAGCGTGCGAGGCCCTGGCTCGCGGTGGTGGCGATGGTGCTGGCGCTGACAGGGTGGGTGGGGTGGCTCGTCTCCGCTGAGCCTGTGAAGCAGCCCATCGCCTCACGAGCAGTGGCCATGAAATCCGGCCAGAGGGACGCAGGGACAGCAGGACTGGGTGACGCTGCGGCAACCACTTCCATGAACGAGCCCCCCGGCGCTCTCTCGCAGGAGGTGGTGGCCGAGGACTCGCTACCCGAGCCCCTGCCGGGGCAGGCGGTGCCTGATGCGAAGGGGCGATGCCCTCACAAGCAGCAGGTATCCCTCAATGGAGGCTGTTGGGGGCTGATCTCGAAGGAGCCCGAGGCATGCGAAACACTCGGCGGACAGATGTACCAGGGCACTTGCTATATCCCCATTATCGAGCACCCGCACGGGCGCCCGCGCCCACGCACCTCCGGTCCGACGAGAAAGTCCCCCTCTCGGTAGATTCAAAAGAACAACGGCCCCGCGCACTGGCTCACCAGGGACGCGGGGCCGTCGTTCAGGCCTCAGCGCTTACGACAACTGCGGCCTCAGCTCCGCCACCACCATGCTCCCTACCATCACCTCCGGCAGCACGAGGTTGGGGTAGAGCTGAGCCACCAGCGCCTGGGCCAGCTTGATCACCTCCAGGATGGGCACGCCCTTGAAGTCGATCAGCGTGTTGCCTTCCAGGGTGCGCAGCATCACTCGAACCGGCGAGCCCTTCGGGAAGTGGCTCATGACGGCCTGGAGGTAGCCGTCGTAGAGCGCCCGATGCTCTTCCGGAATGGGCTGGCTGGGAGTGGGCGAGCGCAGGTGAGCCACTGCCTTGCGCAAGTCCTCCACGGTGCAGTCCGCGAAGGGCTTGGCCTCCACCTCGCCATTCGCGTCCGGCACGAGGATGGAGGTGCTGCCCGGCTCGTTGTAATTCAGCTCGAGCTTGGCCGCCTTCTTGTAGCTGAGCAGCAGATTCAGGCGAGTCATGCCGAACTGCTTGCACAGTTCCTCGGTGAAGGCTCGCGCCACTCCGCCATACATGACCAGGGCCGACCGCGACACCTCCTGGAAGTTGTCGCAGAGGAAGTCCTGGGCCGCCTTGTACTTCGTGCCCTCCAGCAGATTGCTGTCCACCACGTAGATGTAGAGCAACCCCATACGGAAGGAGTTGAGCGACTCCTCCGCCAGGAGCGTGCCCATGGTGGTGAGCACCTGCGCGAGGTTCAGGCCGTTGTAGGGATTCTGGGTTGTATCGTTCTTCGACGTAGACATAAGAGGGTCCCCCCCCGTGAAAGAGCCGCTCCCGTCCAGAGCGACCCAGCTCGTCGAGTGGCGACGAACCGGCCGCCTGCACTGCAGAAGACAGACCAACGCCTGAATGAAGGAAAAGCAGGCACTTACACAGCGGCATTCACACCGCCCGAAGCGGTCGGAGTCCAGCAACCGAGACTCCTCCCCCTGCCACGGAGACGGCGACAGAAAACAACAGCCTCACTGGAACTCACTGTTGTGCCCAACTGTTGGCTCCATGGGGGCACTCTCCGTGCTCCGGGCCCCTGCTCCGCCGGGCCCAAACCGCGCTTGTCCGTCCTGCTCACTGTGAGGGCAGCGGCAGGCGCAGGGTGAAGGCTGTGCCCTGCCCCAGCGTGCTCTTCACGGTGATGCGGCCGCCGTGGCTCTCGACGATTCCCTGGACGATGGAGAGCCCCAGCCCCGTGCCCTTCCCCTCCTCCTTGGTGGTGAAGAAGGGATCGAAGATGCGGCTGAGGTTCTTCGGCTCGATGCCCGTGCCCGTGTCGCGCACCTCCGCCACCACCTCCTGGCCCTCTTGCCGCGTGGTGAGCGTCACCTGCCCACCGGGCCTCATGGCGTGGCACGCGTTGGTGATGAGGTTGACGAACACCTGCACCAGGTTGGCGCGCACCGCGGAGATGGGCGGCAGCTCGGCGTACTCGCGGCGCACGCTCACCTTGGCCTGCACCACCACGTGCTCGCAGTAGCCCACCGCCCGGTCCAACAGCGCGTTGAGCTGCACCAGCTCCGGCTTGTCCTTCGCGGGCCGCGCGTAGGACACCAGATCCTTGGTGAAGCGGAGGATGCGCTGGCTGCTCTCCTGGATCTTCCGCAGCTTGTCCACGTCCGCGGGGCTCGCATCCGGGCGCAGCCGCGCGTTCATCAGCAGGGACTCGCTGTAGGCGGCCACCGCCGTCATCGGGTTGTTGATCTCGTGCACCACGCTGGCGGCGAGCTGCCCGATGGAGGCCAGCTTCTCCGCGTGGATGATGCGCTTCTCCAGCTCCTTGATGACGGTGATGTCCTGCCCGATGGCGATGACGCCCTCCACCTCGCCCTGGGGCGTGAGCACCGTGGAGGTGGCCACCGCCACGCGCACCTCGCCGTCGCGCGAGCGCACCCGCATCTCGAAGTTGTTCACCGACTCGCCGCGCATGGCCGCCCCGATGATGGAGCCCACGCGCAGCTGCTCGCTCTCGGGGATGAGCTCGAACACGTCCTTGCCCAGCACCTCCTCCTTCTTGAAGCCGGTGAGCGCGCTGAAGGCCTGGTTGAAGACCACCACCTGCTGGTCCCGGTTGGCCACGAGGATCAGCGCGTTGGCCTTCTCCAGCAGATCCTCCAGGTACTTACGCACGAACGTCAGCTCGTCGATGAGCTTGGCGTTGCGCACCGCCACCGCCACCTGGTTGGCCAGCTGCAGCAGCACCCGCTCGTCATGGGCGATATCGGCGTCGAGCCCCTCCGGGTACTCCATGTTGACGGCGCCAAAGAGCTGGCTGCTGGCCACCAGCGGAGCGCTCACGCCCTGCGTGGTGCCGGTGAAGAGCAGCGGCACCTCGCGGGTCACCACCACACGCCCCTCGGGCAGCGCGGCCACGCTCAGGTGCGTCTTGGTCACCGCGCTCTGCTTGAGGACGAGCGGCTCGTGCGCGCCCTCCTTCAGCCGTCCCTCGGCGTAGAGCGAGGTGAGGCCTCCTGTGCGCGCGTCGACGATGCGGATGCAGAAGGCGCGGCCAGGGAACAGCTCCTTCACCCCGAGCGCCACCGCCGCCACCAGCTCCTCCTCGCCGGTGGCCTCCGCCACGCTGCGGCTCAAATCCAGCAGCACGCCCTCCGTGCGGGCCTGCTCCAGCAAGGCGCGCTCGGCCACCATCAACCGGCCCGGCTCGTGCCGGCCGCGCAGCGCCACCGTGTCTCCTTGCCGCGCCACCGTCACCAGCACGGCGCGGCGGCCCGGCAGCTCCACCTCCACGTCCGTATTCTCACCCTCTGCCGGAGCCAGCGCCGGGGCCTGGTCCAGCGACTGCGCGACGCCCGCCACCAGCGCCTCCGCCGTGGTGCCGTGGGCGCCGCAGAAGCGCACGAAGGCGGGGTTGGCCGCCAGCAGCCTCAGCGCCGCGTCGCACACGGCGAGCGGCTCATCCAACACCTCGAAGAGGGCCTGGAAGGCCTCCGGCGCCGGGCCGCCGGACCTGCGCAGCACGCGGGAGTCACTCTTCATGGGACGTTGCCTTGTCGAGATCGAGGATGCGCTGCGTCCCCATGTAGGCCTTGGTCTCGTAGCGGGTGATCTTCCCGATCTTCCGGACGATCTCCGCCATGCGCTCGGCCTCGCGGTAGATGATGTCCACGGGACGGTAGGCGAAGTCCTCGGGCTTGAGCTTGCGCTTGAGCAGCTCCGCGTAGCCCATCACCGAGGTGAGCGGCTGGTTGAGCTCGTGGGCGGCGGTACCCGCCAGCGCGACGATGACGGCGCTCTTCTCGCTCTCCTCCAGGCGCGTCTCCACGTCGGACAGCTTGCGCTCCAGCTGCATCCTGTCGCGCAGGTCCGTGAAGATGCCCACGGTGGCCACCTCGCGGCCCGCCTCGTAGAGGATGGAGGCCGTCATGTTCACCGGGACGAGCTCGCCCTTCTTGTCGATCAGATCCTGCCGGCACATGGACAGCCGGCCCCGGCCGCCGAAGTCCGGGCTGCGAAGCTGGGCCATGATGCGCTCGGGGATGCCCACCGGGTAGAACTGGCGGATGGTCATCCCCGCCAGGGCATCCTGCGCGGAGTAGCCCAGGACGGACTCGGCGCCCTTGTTGAAGAGGATGACACGGCCCTGCATGTCCGACGCGATGATGGCGTCCACGGACGAGTCGATCAGCCGCTCCAGGAAGTCCTTCGTGTGGCGCAACTCGTCCGCCAGCTTGCGAGGCAGCGTCACGTCCCGGAAGGAGAGGATGGTGGCCGCGCTGCCATCCTTCAGCGGCGCGGCGGACAGCGAGAGCGTCAGGTGCCGGCCGCCCAGGGTCTGCACGTGCACGTCCACGTTGGAGCGGGCCTCGCCGCGCCCGGCGGCGGCCACCATCTCCATCAGCACGCTGTCATCCACCGTCTGGGCGAGCTGCAGCAGGTGGCGCCCTCGGGCCTGGTCGGACGGGGTGTCCAGCGTGGCCTCGCCCGCGGGGTTGAGGCTGAGCACGTGCGCCTGGCTGTCGAGGATGGCCACGCCCTCGCCCACGTTGGCGAAGAAGAGGCGGTAGGTGCGCAGGGCGGCGGCCTGCTCCTCGGCGGCGATGCGCGCGGACTTCTCACGCTCGGTCTGCCCGCGGATGGACTCGAGCACCGAGGCGTTGCGCAGCGCGATGGCCGTGGCGTGCGCCACCGTGGTGAGGAAGTCGATCTCCCGCGCGGCGAACGTCTGCCGCCGGCCCGAGGCGCGCAGCAGCAGCACGCCTCGCACCTGCCCCCGGATGGGCAGCGGCAGCGCGGCGATGGCGTGGATGCCCTGGGCGGCCACCGCGCTCTGCACCCCCTCGAGCAGCGGATGGTTGGGGGCGTTCTCCACCACCACCGGGCGGGCGGTGCGCGCCACCTCGCGGATCTCCGGGTAGCGGGCCAGCTCGATGCGCCGGTCCTTGAGCCCCGGATCATCGCTGGAGGCGACGATGACGCCCTCCTGCGCGTCCGGATCCAGCATCACCAGCGAGGCGCGGGAGATGTCCATCTGGAGCGCCAGGCGCCGCGTCACGTCGTGCAGCAGCGCCTCCACATCCAGGCTCTCGGCGTAGTCGGCCGTCAGCTCCAGCAGCAGCGAGAGATCCTTCTGGAGCTGGGCCTGCTCCTCGCGCTCGCGGTAGCGCTCGGCCAGGCGCTGGAGACGGTAGGCCAGCTCGTGCGGCACGGCGCTGGTGATGACATCCGCTGGCTTGAGCGGCTCCAGCGAGGCGAAGGCATCCTCGCCGGGATCCACCAGGGCCAACAGCAAGGCCCGAGCGGACTCGCCGGTGTCGAGCAGCTTGGCGAGCGCGGGGCCGCTGCCCGCGGCGGTGAGGTCCACCAGGATGATGGCGGCCTTGCTGGGCTCTTGCACCACCCGCAGCCCCACCCGCGTCGCCGCTCGGTCGAGCGGCTCACGGGCGGAGGAGTCCGCGGGCACCAGGGTGACGGCGACGATGGCGGTTTCGGACACGGAGAGGCGGGCTCCCGACAACAGACGCGGAGCCCGAGTCTACACGCGCCCGCGCCTCAGGGGCAGCCCGACTCGCGAGCCCCCAGATCCGGGGCGTCGCCACAGAAGGGCAGCCCCAGCGCGGCCCCTCTGTCCCGCGCTGGGGAGGCAGGCAAGAGGGTGAAGTCCTCGGAGTCTGGATCGGCGAAGGCAGGGGAGCGCTCCAGCGAGTGCCCATCCAGTCCCGTCTTCTGGCGCCACTGGGTGAAGTCCTGATCCACCCCGTCCAGCCGGAAGCGCGCCGCGCCGCCCTCACGGAAGTAGAGGTTGCTGTCCACCACGGCGCCCGAGCGGCCTGCTCCCGCGCGCAGCGCCAGGGTGCAGTTGGCCAGCACGTTGTTGCGCACCTCCAGCCCCTGCGAGGGGCCGGTGTCCCCGTAGCCGAACATGACGGCGCTGCCGGGCATGTTCCACACGGTGTTGTTCTGCAGCTTCACGTCCGAGGAGGTGTCCACGCGGATGCCGACCCCGTCGTTGCCGTCCTTGGCGTAGCCATCCAGGATGAGGTTGCGGCGCAGGATGACATGGGTGGGAGGCGCGCCGACGCGGACGCCGCCGATGTTGATGCCCCGCCCGTTGCCATGAAACACGTTGTCCTCGAGCGTCACATCGCGGGCGGACATGTGCACCACCACGCCCTCGCCCGCGGAGGTGGGCGTGCGGTGGTGGCCCCAGATGGAGTTGTGGCTCAAGGTCACGTGCGTGCACGTCTTGATGTCCGCGCCGTTCTCCTGGTTCTCGTGCAGCTCGTTGTCCTCGACGAGGAGGTTGTCGAAGGGCGTGCCCGGGTTGGTGGCTCCGCCCTCGGGCCCGAGGCACTGCACCCCGTCTCCCGAGTTGTGGTGGATGTCATTGCCGCGCACCACCACGTTGCGTGCCGTCGTCTCCACGCACACGCCGTGGCTGTCGCCCCCACCGGCCTTCTGGAAGTGGTGGATCTGATTGTCCTCGATGAGGACATCGCTGGCGGAGTTGAAGATGTCCACCCCCGCGCCCTCGGTGCCGTTCTTGAGGGTGCAGCCGCGGAGGATGCCGTGGTGCGCGCTCTGGCCGCGCCAGAGCACCGCGAAGGCCCGGTCTCCCGCCACATCCACCGTGAGCCCTTCAACGCGCCAGTACGCCCCCTGCACGTCGATCATCGGCGTGCGGCTACCCGTGCCTCCCTTGAAGACAGGCGTGGCGCCTGGGGCCGCCTTGAGCGTGAGCCGAGCACCCGCCGAGCCGCCGCGCTCCTCGAGCCGCAGCCGCTCCGAGTACGTGCCCGACTGGAGGAAGATTGCCTCGCGGGGCCGGAGTTGGGAGAGCGCCTTGGCCACCGTGCGGTAGGGCCGCTCCTTGGAGCCCTCGGCGGCGTCACTGCCGCCTGGAGAGACCCAGAGGATCCGAGAGAACTCAGGAGGAGGAGGCGGAGGCGGAGGAGGAGGCGGTGGGGCGGGCGGAGTGGGGGCCTCCACGACAGGCGGTGAGGACGGCGCGGCGGGGGATGTGGGCTGCGAAGGTGTCTCGGGCGGGGGAGTGGCCTGCGGTGCGGCATGATCCGCGCTGGTATCGGAGGCCGGAGGCGTGGGGGCCGGGCTGGCAGGGCCGATGGGGCCAGCAGGAGGCAGCGCTCCTCCACCTCGGGATTGTTCCGGGGGGGTGGAGGGATTCGAGACAGGAGCTTGCTCTTTCTGCGTCATCTCGGCCTGCCCACAGGCGAGCAGGGAGAGAGTGACAGCACCACCGAGAGCCACGAGGGCCGACCTGACGTGCATCTAGACTCCATGTGTGGGTCGCGGCGGGACAGGGGGCCGCGAGGACGGCCGCCGGACAAGGAGTGCGCGCGATTCATTCCACCCAGTCCAAGTCGCCGCTGCTCGCCGGGCCGCTGGGGGAGGCGGCAGTTGTTGCGATTCCGCGAGGTTGAGCCTCTGCCACAGAAAGCTTGCTGATGAACCAGTCGCGGCTCTGCAGGAAAACGAATGCGCCTGTCGTAGGCACGTGTGAGCGCGCGGAGCCGCACGCATCCTGCGTTTTTCACCCCGAGTCTTCGTGGAAGAGCGGCGCCTCTTGTCACTACTCGCGCAGGAGGATGCCACCGTCGACCACCATCTCGGCTCCCGTGGTCCACGGCGCTCCCAGCAGGTACAGCACCGCCTCGGCTACGTCCTCGGGCCTCCCCAGGCGGCCGAGCGGCTGGAGCGCTCGCAAGCGCTCAAGCTGGGCCCCCATGCGGGCGGTGCGCTCGGGCTCCGAGGGCATGGGCTCGCCGGGGGCCAGCCGAAGGGTGCGCACCATGTCCGTGTCCACCACCCCAGGCAGCACGGCGTTGGCACGCACACGCCGGGGGGCTCCCGCCAGCGCGAGCGAGCGCATGAGCTGGAGCACTCCCGCCTTGGCCGCGCTGTAGACAGCGCTGGTCTCCAGGGCCCGCACCGCCAGGGTGGACGAGACGAAGACCATGCCCCCGCCGGGCTCCAGCACCTGCAGCGCCTGCTCCCCCAGCCGCAGCGGAGCCACCAGATTCACCTCGAGCTGGGCGCGCAGGGACGCCTCGTCGATGTGGCCTGGAGGCTGGTGCTCGACGATGCCCGCGCAGTGGACGAAGCCCTCGAGTCCCCCCAGCAGAGCGCTCGCCCGCGAGAGCAGCCCCTCTCGCTCGGAGACCGAGGCGATATCACACGGCAGCGCATGGACCCGTCCAGGGAAGGCGGCGACCACGGCCTCGAGCGGCTCGGGCCGGCGGCCCGTGACGACGACACTCCCGCCAGCGCGCAGCACGGCCTCCGCCACGGCTCGGCCAATGCCGGTGCCTCCTCCGGTGATGAGCACCTTGCGCGTGCCAATCGGGCTCACGCATGGCCCTCGGTGCCCAACTGTTGGGCATGCTCGTCCGGCGGATAGTAGGACTGGCCCTGCACGGGAGACAGCCCCTCCGCCGGAGCCTCCGTCTCCACTTCATCCGAGGGCACGAAGCGCGGACGGTCCACACAGAGCACCGTCTGCTCTCCCGCGGTGGGGTTGTCGTACCGGTGCAGGAAGCCGCGCGGCCAGCGGAAGGCCAGGCCTCGCGCCACGGGCTGCCCCTGCAACAACAGCCCCGAGCCCAGCACCAGCTCGCTCTCCTCCATCCGCTGGTGCACGTGCGTGGGGATGGTGCCGCCTGGCTTGATGCGCAGGCGGTAGATGCCGTAGCCCTCACTCTCGTGGATGATGTCCACGCGCCCAAAGGGTTTGTCTTCCACCGCGTAGTGCATCTCGTCCGCCGTGCGGTGCACCTGCAGCGACGGGATGGCACGGCCCCCGAGCGCCTCGGGCTTGGTGATGCGCACGGTGGCCGCTCGCACCTGGGCGCGCGGTGAGTCCTCGGTGGGCGGCGCCAGCACGTAGCGGCAGACCGCCTCCGCCGCGGACTCCAGCAGCTCGAAGCGGCAAGCCTCCATCAGGAAGCGCAGCTCGCCCGTAAGCCGGCCATAGTGGACCGTGTTCGCCAGCCGCCCGCCCACTGCCGCCTCGCGCGTGTTCAGGAAGAGGGCCACGTCCAGTTGCAGCGGCTGGGCCGCCACCCGCTCGCGGCGATAGACGCCCACGATGCAGTCCACCGTGAGCCCTCGCACCTCGATGACATCCAGCGGCCGGCCCTGGGCATCCGTCACCACCGGCAGGTGCAGAGGCTCGGTCATAGCTGCGCGCTCCTTCCCCCATCCACCGCCAGCACCTGGCCCGTCACGTAGGGAGCCTCACGCGCGAGGAACACTACCACCCGGGCGATGTCCTCCACGCTGCCCTCGCGGCCCATGGGGATGCGCTGGAGGATGGCCTCGCGCGCCGCCGTGTCGAAGGACTCGGGGAAGGCCACCGTGCCAGGAGACACCGCGTTGACGCGCACGTGCGGCGCCAGCTCTACCGCCAGCGCCCGAGTGAGCATGAGCAGCGCCGCCTTGCTCGCCGAGTAGTGCGCGTAGTGGCTCACCGCGCGCTCCCCGCCAATGTCCCCCAGGTGCACTACCAGCGGCTGCGCGCCAGCGCGCAGGCTCGGCAGCAACGCCTGGGTGAGGAAGAAGGGCGCGTCCAGGTTCACCGCGAGCATCCTCCGGTACTGCTCGCGAGTAATACTCTCGAATGGCACGCGCTCGTACAGGCCCGCGTTGTGGACGAGCACCTCCAGCGCGGGGTGGTCGGCGCGCACTCGGGCGCCCAGCGCGTCCACCTCTTGGGCATTCGAGAGATCCGCCGAGTAGAGGGAGACCTGACGGCCGAGGCCTCGGAGCTCCTCTGCCAGGGCCTCCAGCGACTGCACCGAGCGGTTCGCGTGGAGTGCCAGGTCATAGCCGGCCCGCCCCAGGGCTCGCGCCACCGCGCTGCCGATGCGGATACCAGCCCCGGTGATGAAAGCGGTTGCCATGCTCTCGAATCACTAGCAGGGCGCCACGCAAAAGGCACTCGGGAGTACCAGAACGACGAACGCCGGGAGCGAGGAGGCTCCCGGCGTCGTCACTTCTTCAACGTGTCAGCCGGTTCCACCCTTCACCGGCCCGCCTCACCTCGAGCCGGGGTGTCCTCAGGCGCGGACCCACACCCACTGCTCCACCGACTCGTAGTGGCCATCCACCCACTGCTGATCGTAGTAGCCCTGCGTGCACTGCGAGGTGCGCCAGCGCGGGCGGTAGCTGCAGGACTCCGGCACCCACACCTGCTGGTAGCCGCCGGGGACCCACTGCTGCACGTACTTGAGCTCGTAGCGGCCCTGCTGGTGGTACGGAGCCGAGGGCTGCGGCGTGCGGCGGTACCAGCGATCGTGGTCGCGGTCGTAGTAACGGCTCTGGGTCTGCCAGTCGCCACCGTGGCCATAGGAGTACGTGGGCCCGTAGACGATGTGGGAACCCTGAGGCTGGACCTGCGCGGTGTTGGTCGGAGAGGCCCAGTGAGCGCCATCCGCGCGAGCCGCAGAGCCGAGGAGCAGCGTGCCGAGAGCCAGGGAGAAGATTCCGGTCTTGAGGTCCATGTTCGAGTTCCTCCGTCGTGTTGCCGTGTTGTCCCTTCTGACGGGGGACCCGGCCGGACATTCAATTCCCAGCAATATCGGGGGTTTTGAGCTCAGCGTGGCACCACTTCGGCACAGGTGAGGCCCTCCGCCGGGGCGCAGTTCTGAGCGATTGACGCGCGACTACCCCTTCACCGGGCCTTGGAGGGCGTGGCAGGCGTCGCGGGCGTCGCGGGCGTCGCGGGCGTGGCAGGCGTGGCAGACGTCGTGGGAGTCTTCGCCGTCGCCGCCAGCCCCTTGTAGATCATCTCGATGTACTGCGGCTCCTTGATGAAGGCGTTGCCCCAGCTCTTGTACTTCTCCGGGAGCCCCTCGGCCTTGATCTGATCGAGCGTCTTGCCCGCATCGCGCTTAGAGCGAATCAGGGCCGTCGTCTCCTTCATCATGGTGTGGGCGCGCTCCATGTCTTCGCGGGTGGCCAGCACCCCGTGGCCCGGGATGATCTTCGCGCCCGCCGGCAGCGTCTGGAGGATCTTCTCCTGGTCCTGGATGTAGCCCTCCACCGTGCCCCCGTTCTCCATGTCGATGAAGGGGAACGAGTCGACCACGAGCAGATCGCCGGTGTGCAGCACGTTGGACTGGGTGAAGTACACCGTGGTGTCTCCGTCCGTGTGGCCGGCCGGATAGTGCGTCAGGCGGATCTCCTCGCCGTTGAAGAAGATGGACATGCTGTTGTCATAGGTGATGACGGGCAGGCCCTCCTTCGGCAGCGGCGCCACGGTGTTGCCGAAGATCTTCTGCTCGGTGGACAGGCGCGTGCGCACGTTGTCGTGCGCCACAATCCGGCCCTCCTTGCCGAAGATGGGGTTGCCGCCCGTATGGTCGAAGTGCCAGTGCGTGTTGAGCACGTACTGGATCTTCCCCTTGTTCAGCTTGCCGATAGCGGCGTGGATCTTCTGGGCCAGCGGAGCGAACTGGTCGTCCACCAGGAGCACTCCCTCCGGGCCCACCGACACGGCGATGTTGCCGCCCTCGCCCATGAGCATGTGGACGTTGCCGGCGACCGCCGTGTCCTTGATCTGCGTCTTCGAGAAGTCCGGCTGCTGGGCGAGCACCAGGCCGGGAACCAGGGACAGCGCTGCGACGAGAGCTTTCATGGGGGCGAGACTCCGGGGTGAAACACCGTGGGGAAGCCGCTGAGCGCGCACAGATAGGAGCCTTGCCCCCCTCCCGCAAGAGAAAAGGCCAGCGCCCTTGCCAGGCACCGGCCTTCCCAGGAGCCACATTCGAGGGCTCCGGCTCGCGCGAGCGCTCCTGTTACCAGGGGCAGTCGACGACGTTCACCGTGAGCGTCGCCGAGGGCGCCGCGTTGCCCGAGCCATCGCTCAACGAGTACTCCACCGTGTACGTGCCCTCGGCCCAGCCATTCACATCGCCCACCCACGTCACCGCCGCCACCTGGTCGCCGTAGCACTCGTCCGTCGCGGAGATGTGCTGGGTGTAGTCAAAGTTGCTGCCGCACTGGTGATTGATGACTTCGCCATCCTTGAGCGTCAGCGTGGGCGCGCGCGTGTCCACGACATTCACCGTGCGGACGGCGCTCGCCGTGTTCCAGCTGGCGTCATACGCCGCATACTGGACGGAGTAGATGCCCACCGCGCTCGCCTGCGGGCCGGGGCCGTACGCGTCATGACCCGAGTTGTACGTCACCACCTCGAGCGGGTTGCCGTCCCCGTCCGTGGCCGTGGCGCCCGGGTCGCTCCACGTATTCACGTTGCACTCCAGCGTCATCTCCGCGTCGCCGTTGAGCGTCACCGTCACCGCGCCATCCAACCGCTGCGCGTTGCGCGCCAGCGAGCCCTGGCCCTCCAACCCCTCACCGCCACAACCCACCAGCGAGAGTCCGAGCGTCGTGATCAGCACCTTCCAGCCATCATTGATGTGCAGGGCCATGTCTCTGCTCCTCGTTGTCGAATGCCAGGGGGGTAGCACCACGTGGACCGGTGGGCCCGAGCGCCGCGCCAAAGCTCACCGGAACAAGCCGCATTGAACGCTTTACGCGCGGAAACTTGGAGGCCCTACCAGGTTACAAAAACTCTGTGTTCTCCAATGGTTGGACCGTCACGTCCGGGACGGAAAACGAGGTAGTGACCCACCCCCGGTGGGTTTTGACTGACACCTGGAGCGTGGGTTGGCGGGTACAGCCCTATCGTGTTTTTCCCGGAATGCCACTACGCTCCGGCCCGCCGATTTTCGCTTTCCCCCTCCATCCCCCGGGAGTCCGTATGCGCCGTACTGCTCTCGCCGTCGCTGCTGCCTTCGTGCTGGGTGCGCTCAGCCATGCCGCCTACGCGGCCAACCCCCCCAAGCTGGATGATGCGCTCGTCCACCTCCGCTATGCGCTCAATGCGCTCAAGCGCGCCGAGGTCGCGGACAAGGCCACCGCCAACCGAGACCAAGCCGTCCAGCTCACCGAGAAGGCCATCGACGAAGTGAACAAGGGCATCCAGGCCAACGCCACGAAGTGATCCGGTGATGCGTGCACGAGGCCCCGCTTCCGAGGGGCCCCGGACGCACTCCGCTCTCGCCCTCTGGGAAAAACCTATTCAAGCAACTGGATCTGTCCGGGGGTCGATAACCCCAACAAGGGGGAGGACTTCCCACCTCCCGCCCCGGCCCCCCCGGGAGCTCCAGTCTTCATGAGGTAACGACCATGTCCGTCAACAGCGTCGGTGGTGGTGGCTCTTCCAACAACCGGGTCGACCGGGAGCGCGACGAGCCCAAGGTTCAGCCCAAGCCGAAGGATCCTCCCAAGGTCGAGAAAGAGGAGGGAGTCCAGGCGCAGCAGTCGACCGCCAAGGCGAAGAACAAGGCGGTGCCCAACGCGGTGAAGCCGGAGTCGGACGGCTTCGAGGCCAAGGGCGACACCTCCACCAAGCGCAACCAGCAGCAGGCGATGCTGGGCTCCACCACGGCGCCCGAGAAGGCCGAGGCCCCCGAGCAGGCCGAGGCGGGTGCGCTGGAGAAGGTGGGGCTGACGGCGGAAGACGTGGTCATGGCCGGCTCGAACGCCGCGCCGCACCTGGAACAGGCCGCGGAGGCGGCGCTGCAGGGCAAGTACGACGAGGCGCTCGGGCACCTGAAGGAGGCGGCGCTCTCCTCGCCGGAGATCGCGGAGAAGGCCGTCCGCGGACTGGCGGAGAACCTGCCGGCGGGCGTGGCGAAGTCGCTGCTCACGGACAAGGCGCTCGTGCACGAGCTGCTGAGCAACGGCGATCTGCACGCCTCCGTCGGCAAGCTGATCCAGAACCCGAAGGACCTGGGCGCCGTGCGCGAGCTGATCGGCAACGACAAGTTCCGTGACGCCACGCTCTCCGCGCTGGGCAAGGACCCGGGGATCCAGGCGCAGCTCGAGAAGATTGGCCTGAGCTCGCAGGATCTCGTCCAGGCGGGCAAGGCGGCTCCGAGCCTGATCGACTCGTTCCAGAAGCTGCAGTCCGGGGACGTGAAGGGCGCGCTGACCGACTTCCAGAAGGCGGTGGAGTCCTCGCCGGATCTGTCCGCGAAGCTGGGCCAGAAGCTGCTGGACAAGGTCCCGGCGCAGATCAAGGACCAGTTCGCCAAGCTGGGCATTACTCCCGAGGCGCTCCAGAAGTCGGGTGCCGCCCTGCCCAAGCTGTACGACGCGGCCGATGCCGCCGTGAAGGGCAACTGGCAGGGGGCCTTCGACAGCCTCAAGCAGGCTGCCGGTGCCGCGCCCGAGGTCGTCCAGCAGGCCATCAAGGGTCTTGCCGGCCAGCTCCCGGAGAAGCTCGGCGCGGTCAAGTCGCTGCTCACCAACGATGCGTTCGTGAAGGAGCTCGTCTCCAACAAGGACCTGCATGATCAGGTCGGCAAGCTCTTCAATGACTCCACGCGCCTGGAGGGCCTGCGCGGCCTGCTGAGCAACGACAAGGCTCGGGACGCGGCGCTCACGGCGCTGGGCAGCGATCCGGGCGTGAAGGCGGCGCTCGACAAGATTGGCCTGGCGCCGCAGGACCTTGTCCAGGCGGGCAAGGCGGCCCCGAAGCTCTGGGACTCGTTCGAGAAGCTGCAGTCGGGCGACGTGAAGGGCGCCCTGACTGACTTCCAGAAGGCGGTGGAGGCTTCGCCGGACCTGTCCGCGAAGCTGGGCCAGAAGTTGCTCGACAAGGTCCCAGCCCAGATCAAGGACCAGTTCGCCAAGCTGGGCATCACTCCCGAGGCCCTGCAGAAGGCTGGCCCCGCGCTGCCCAAGCTCTACGACGCGGCCGATGCCGCCGTGAAGGGCGATTGGAAGGGGGCCTACAGCGCCATCAAGGACGCGGCTGCCTCTGCTCCGGACCTGGCGACGCAGGCCCTCAAGGGTCTGGCCAAGCAGCTGCCCGACAGCCTCGGCGCTGCCAAGTGCCTGCTCACCAACGATGGGTTCCTCAAGGAGCTTGTCTCCAACAAGGAGCTGCAGGGCTCGCTGGAGAAGCTCGTCGGTGGCGACACCTCCGCCATCAAGGAGTTGCTCACCAACGACAAGGCGCGCGATGCGGCCCTCACCGCCATCGGCAATGACCCGGGCATCAAGGCCAACCTCGCCAAGGTCGGCCTGACTCCCGATGACCTCGTGGCGGCGGGTAAGGCCTCCCCGCAGATCATGAGCGCCTTCGAGAAACTGCAGTCGGGCGATGTGAAGGGTGCCCTGACTGACTTCCAGAAGGCGGTGGAGACCTCGCCCGAGCTGGCCTCCAAGCTGGGCCAGAAGTTGCTCGACAAGGTCCCGGCACAGATCAAGGACCAGTTCGCCAAGCTGGGCATCACTCCCGAGGCGCTGCAGAAGGCTGGCCCTGCGCTGCCCAAGCTGTACGACGCGGCTGATGCCGCGGTGAAGGGCGACTGGAAGGGGGCCTACAGCGCCATCAAGGATGCCGCTGCTGCCGCTCCGGAGGTCGCCACCCAGGCCCTCAAGGGTCTGGCCAAGCAGCTGCCGGACCAGCTTGGTGCCGCCAAGTCCCTGCTCACCAACGATGGGTTCCTCAAGGAGCTCGTCTCCAACAAGGAGCTGCAGGGCTCGCTGGAGAAGCTCGTCGGTGGCGACACCTCCGCCATCAAGGAGTTGCTCACCAACGACAAGGCGCGCGATGCGGCTCTTACCGCCATCGGCAACGACCCGGGCATCAAGGCCAACCTCGCCAAGGTCGGCCTGACTCCCGATGACCTCGTGGCGGCGGGCAAGGCCGCTCCGCAGATCATGAGCGCCTTCGAGAAGCTGCAGTCGGGCGATGTGAAGGGTGCCCTGACTGACTTCCAGAAGGCGGTGGAGACCTCGCCCGAGCTGGCCTCCAAGCTGGGCCAGAAGTTGTTGGACAAGGTCCCAGCCCAGATCAAGGACCAGTTCGCCAAGCTGGGCATCACTCCCGAGGCGCTGCAGAAGGCTGGCCCCGCGCTGCCCAAGCTGTACGAGGCCGCCGATGCCGCGGTGAAGGGCGATTGGAAGGGGGCCTACAGCGCCATCAAGGACGCGGCTGCCGCTGCTCCGGAGGTCGCCACTCAGGCCCTCAAGGGTCTGGCCAAGCAGCTCCCGGACAACCTCGGCGCCGTCAAGTCGCTGCTCACCAACGATGGGTTCCTCAAGGAGCTCGTCACCAACAAGGAGCTGCAGGGCTCGATCGAGAAGCTCGTCGGCGGCGACACCAGCGGCATCCGCGAGCTGCTCAACAACGACAAGGCTCGCGACGCGGCCCTCACCGCCATCGGCCAGGACAAGGGCATCCAGGAGAAGCTGGCGAAGATCGGCCTCACGCCCGAGGATCTCGTCGAGGCCGGCAAGGCCGCTCCGAAGCTGATCGAGGCCTTCGAGCAGCTCGCCGCCGGCAACATCAAGGAGGGCTTGCTCAAGGCGCAGGAGGCCGTCGAGGCCGCTCCGGAGCTGGCCGCCACGCTCGGCCAGAAGCTCGTCGACAAGCTGCCCGCCGAGGTCAAGCAGCAGTTCGCCAAGCTCGGCATCTCCGAGGACGCCCTGCGCACCGCCGGCCCGGCGCTGCCGCACCTCTACGACGCCGTGGAGTCCGTCTCCATCGGCGACTGGAAGGGCGCGCTCGACGCCGTGCGCGAGGCCGCCATCGCCGCGCCGGATCTCGCCACCCAGGCGCTCAAGGGGCTGGCCAACCAGCTCCCGGAGAACCTCGGCGCCGTCAAGACGCTGCTCACCAATGACGCGTTCCTCAAGGAGCTCGTCACCGACAAGGATCTCCACGACCAGGTCGGCAAGCTCTTCAACGACTCCACGCGCATGGAGGGCATCCGCGGGCTGCTCGGCAACGACAAGGCCCGGGACGCCGCCATCCACGCCATCGCCAGCGATCCGAGCGTCAAGGCCGGGCTCGATAAGATGGGCCTCACGCCGGACGATCTCATCGAGGCGGGCAAGGCCGCCCCCAACCTCTTCGACGCGATGAAGGCGTTCGGCGAGGGCAACATCGAGGCGGGCGTGGACGCGCTGGGCAAGGCCGCCGACGCCGCGCCCAACTTGTTGGACAAGATCGGCCAGAAGGTCCTCTCCAAGCTGCCCGAGGGCGTGCGCAACTCCATCAACAGCCTGGGGCTGACGCCCTCCGAGCTGGCCCAGTCGGCCAAGGCCCTGCCGGACCTCATCCGCGCGGGCCAGGCCATCGCCGCCAACGATCCGCAGGCGGCGCTGCTCAACCTCAAGAACGCGGCCGGGAAGATCCCGTCCTCGATCGTCGAGAAGGCCATCACCGGCATGGCCTCGAAGCTGCCCAGCACGGGCTTCGCGGGCATGGCGCGCTCGCTCCTCACGGATCCGGCCTTCGTCAAGGAGCTGGTCAACAACAAGGACCTGCACGCCTCCTTCGACAAGATGATGAAGGGCGACTTCGTCACCGGCCTGAAGGAGATGCTCACCAACCCGGCGGTGCGCAATTCGGCCGCCAACGCCCTGGCCTCCAACCCGGAGATCATGATCAAGCTCCAGCCGTTCGGCATCAAGTCGGGTGCGGACATCGCGGCGCTGGGCGCCTCCGTGTTCGACGTGCTGGACGCCGCCAAGAGCCTGGCGAGCGATCCGCCGGACGTGAAGGGCGGGCTGCAGTCGCTGGCCAAGGCGGTGGGCGAGCTCTCGCCGGACCTGCGGGCTCGCATGGTGGGCGCGTTCGCCGACAAGGTCCACCTGCCGGCCTGGGCCAAGGACACCCTGGTCGCCGCCGCGGGCCTGATTGGCAACCAGGAGGTGGGCAAGTCGCTGGGTGAGGCCTTCGACGCGCTCGGGCGCGGAGACGTGGCGGGCTTCGCCGCGGGCATTGCTCACACGGGCCGGACGATTGCCCAGACGGCGCCCGAGGTGGCCAAGGCGTTCCTGGACAGCCTGTCGAAGATCCCGGGCAGCATCGGCAAGCTGTTCGCGGACCGGCAGCTCAACGCGGCGATGGTGGACTCGGGCGCGGCGGGCGCCATGTTCAACGCGTTCGAGAAGATCGCTCACGGGGACATCGGCGGGGCGCTCAAGGAGATCGCCGGGGCGGCGGGGGACTTGCTCACCTCGGGCAAGCACTTCAGCGTGGCGGGGCATGACTTGCCGTTCGGCCAGGAGGGCATCGAGAACTTCACCCGGCTGTTCGGGCGCTTCGTGGATGCGCTCCCGGACAAGCTCAAGGCGAAGATCACCGAGAAGGCCGCGGAGTTCGCCGCCAAGGCGGGCCTGCAGTCCATCCCCATCATCGGCAACGTGGCCAGCGGCATCAGCGCGCTGGGCAGCGCGAAGGACTTGTACGACGCGCTCAAGAAGGACCCGAAGGATCCGTTGGACATCGCCCTGGCGGCCGGTCAGCTCGGCCTGGACGTGGCGGGCGTGGTTCCGGGCCTCAACGAGATCACCGGCCCCCTGAAGATCGTCCTGGGCACCGCCACGGTCATCAAGGGCGCGGCGGATCTCATCGGCGATCTGGGCGAGTTCCAGAAGAGCCTGATGGGCTCGTAGCAGCCGGGTGAAGCGGACCGGGTGGCCTTGCACGGGGCCACCCGGCCCGGCCTGGACGGGTGGACTGGTGCGAGACGAACCTGCTCCACGCTCAACGAGTTGCTGCCCGCGCAGGGAATCCCCAACCCGCAGTTCCACGCGTGGTGGCACGTGCTGGTGTCGTGCGGGTTCTATGCGCTCTTGATTGTCATCGCCCACCACCGGTTGAGGACACTCCAGCAGGTGCCGCACCTGCGCTTCGCCGCCGGAGTGATTCCCGTCGTCCGGATTTCCTCATCCCACGCCCAGGGCCTAACGAAAGGTGTGGAATCACCTCGGAGCTAACCTCCCTCCCCTTCTTCAGCCCAGCTTGCGGATGAAGGCGGCGGCCAGCTCGGCCTTCTTCGCGTCGGACTCGCCCGTGGGCAGCACCAGGATGCGCTCCGCGGGCAGGTACTTGCGCGCCCGGTCCTGCAGCTGCTTGCTGTACTTGGCGAAGTACTCGTCCACGTCCTTCTGGCTC
Organism: Hyalangium sp.; assembly: GCF_045802625.1. Classification (NCBI taxonomy): domain Bacteria; kingdom Pseudomonadati; phylum Myxococcota; class Myxococcia; order Myxococcales; family Archangiaceae; genus Hyalangium; species Hyalangium sp. The sequence continues at coordinate 98,261 of NZ_JBJMQP010000095.1, forward strand.
ATGCCCCCGGCCAGGCCCTGCTTCTTCTGGGCCTCGAGGCTGGCGAAGTCCAGCACGCAGCCCTCGGCCTGGCCCAGGTAGAGCAGCCAGCTCTCGCTGAACAGGCCGATGCGCGTCTCCTTGCTGGCCACCTTCTCCAGCGCCGCCTTGTAGAAGGGCGCCAGCGCCGCGTTCTCTCCCGGAGGAATGTTGGAGAGCAGCAGCTTCTGCGCCTCCGGGTTCTTGGCGATCTCCTTCGTGATGGGATCGTTGTCCACGTACGTCAGCTTCGCGGACGCACAGGCTTGGGCCACCCACGGGGCGGGCGCTCCCGGCTCGTTGGAGAACACAATGACGAAGCGCTTCATCTCAGAGGCTCCCGGCGAAGGATTGCTCCATCATATCCCTCCGCCCGGGCTCCGCGAGCCCCGTTGCACCGCATTCCAGCGCTTCAGGCGGCTCGCACCGACCGGGCCTCACCCTCCACGGTGAGCAGGCGCATCTCACCTGCCACGCCCTTGAGCGCCACCGTGTCCACCTCCTTCACCGTGAAGGCATCCCCGAGCCTGCGCGCCACCTCCTCGCTGAAGAGCAGCGGCGGCCGAGGCTCGCGGGCCTGGCCCTCGATGCGAGAGGCCACGTTGACGGTGTGGCCGATGACGGTGAACTCCAAGCGGTCCGTACTCCCCAGGTAGCCCGCGACGGCCTCTCCCGCGTGGATGCCGATGCCGGAGTTCAGGTGAAGGCCCCGCTCGGCGAGCCTCGCGTTGTAGGCCTCCAGGCGCCGCCGCATCTCCAGGCTCGCGGAGACGGCCGCGATGGCCGGATCACCCTGGCCCTCGGTGAGCCCGAACACCGCGAGCACCGCGTCTCCGATGAACTTGTCCACCAGGCCCCCGTGGCGCTGGATGGCGCCCACCATCTCCTGGAAGTAGCCGTTGAGCACCTCGATGAGGACCTCGGGCTCCAGGGACTCGGACAGGCGCGTGAAGTCCCGCAAGTCACTGAACAGGACCACCACGTTGCGCCGGCTGCCTCCGAGCACCGCCGTCTTCCCGTGGCGCGCGTACTTCTCGATGAACTCGGTGGCCACCTGGGGCGAGACGAAGCGGCCGAACGCCTCGCGGATCCGCTCGCGGAGCTGGAGCCCGCCCGCCATCTCGTTGATGCCAGCGGCGACCAGGGACAGCTCATCCGGGCGGCTCGTCACGGCGCCAGGTTGGAAGTCCCCGCCGCCCACGCGGCGCACGGCCTCGAGCAGCTGCTCCGAGTCCCTGCGCAGGCTGCGGCCGTAGGCAATGGCCACCGCGAGCGCTCCGCCCGTGAAGCCAGCGGCGAGCACCACCGCCTCGAGCAAGTACCGCAGGTCCCCATGCAGCTCATAAATGAAGCGCTGGAGGGTGAGCATCAGGACCAGCACGGGCACGGAGGTGAAGATGACGTAGCCCTCGATGAGCCTGCGCCCGAGCCGCTCCCGCAGCTGGGCCTCGGGCGAGAGCGTGGGAGTGGGTGGCAGGGCGCGCTCGAAGAGGAGGTACTCCACCTGAGCCAGCAGCCCACCGCCGAGCGCCCAGTAGCCCACGGCGAACTTGAGGTGGCTGGGGGCGGGGAACGCCGGGTAGCGCGTGACGTGGATGACGATGGCGAGCAATCCCGTCAGGGACCACGAGACGACGGACAGCAGCCAGGCGCGCCGAGCGGGAGTGGAGCGCTCCCCCTGCAGAGGGCTGAACCGCAGCAGCAGCTCCCGGAGGACGATGTGGAACAGCGTGAGCACGCCCACGGTGCGGGCCAGCACCGCCGGGGGGAGGCTGCAGATGAAGGTGCAGACGAGCCGCGCGTAGATGAAGGTGAAGACTCCCACCAGTACCGAGCCGCCAATCAGGAGCAAGCGGAGACGAGAAGGAAGGCGGAGGGCAGAGGGAGACGTCATAGGCAGCCTTGGGGCGCGACGGGCTCAATGGGTCGGAAGGGAGTAGGCGACCTGCGTCACAGTGTATTCCATCGCTCCACGAGGGCGCTCCACCTGCACGGACTCCCCCACCTCCTTGCCGAGCAGTGCCTTCGCCAGGGGTGACTCCACGCTCAGCCGGCCCGCCTTCACGTCCGCCTCATCCGGGCCGACGATGCGGTACGTCACCTCGGCGCCCTCCTCGTCCTCCAAGGTGACCCAGGCGCCGAAGAAGACGTGCCCCTCTTGGGAGGACTCGGGCGTGACTACCCGCACCTCCTCCAGCGTGTCCGCGAGCTGCTGGGCCCGCCGCTCGCGCTCCCGCTTGCGCACTCCGGCGTCCAACCCGGGCTGGCCCTCGGCGCTCGCGTCCGGGCCGAGCAGCGAGGCCAGCTCCTCCTGGATCGCCCGGTAGCCTTCCGGAGTGATGTAGCGCTGCTCTCCCTGCCAGCTCCGCGGCCGTGCGGGAGTGAGCCCCTCGTCGCCGCCGCTGTCCTCCTTGGTGAACGCCTTCGACATACCGCCTCCCGGAGCCTGAGGATTCGCGTCTGTGTCCTTCTGGAATCTAAGGCCGCCGGCCGCACGAGAGCTCCAGTAAGGTGCCGCCTCCTGTCACTCCCGAGGGGGTACGCACATGACGCAGACCACGAAGCTGACTGGAACCGATGGCAAGGAACTCCCGGGCTCTCTGAGCGAGGCGCCGGGCGGCAGCGCGAAGGGCGCGGTGCTGCTCATCCACGAGTGGTGGGGCCTCAACGACCATATCCGCGACGTGGCCAACCGGTTGGCTCGCGAGGGCTTCACCGTCTTCTCGGTGGACCTGTACGGCGGCAAGGTGGCCAAGGACGAGGCCACCGCCCAGCAGTACCTGAACTCGATGGACTGGAAGCACGCGGGAGACGTGCTGCGGCGCGCGGCCCAGGCGCTGCGCCAGCGCAAGCCGGGCACGAAGGTGGGCGTGATGGGCTTCTGCATGGGCGGCGCGGTGTCGCTCGCGGCCGCGGCGAATGATCCAGAGCTCGCCGCGTGCGTGCCCTTCTACGGCATCCCCGGCGAGGACAAGGCGGACGTCACGAAGATCCGCGCGCCGGTGCTGGGCCACTACGCGAAGCAGGACGACTGGTGCTCGCCGGACCGGGTGGACGCGCTGGAGAAGAAGCTCAAGGGCGCCAACGTCCCCGTGGAGCTCCACCGCTACGATGCGCAGCACGCCTTCTTCAACGACACGCGGCCCACGGTGCACTCGAAGCCGAATGCCGAGCTGGCGTGGAAGCGCACGGTGGAGTTCCTCCACTCGAAGCTCGGCTGAGCGGCGCGGGCGCTCCGGGCGAGGCCACACCGCCTCGCCCACCGCGCCTCGCGGGGACTCAGGTCCCTGCGTCCCAGGAGCTGGTGCTCGGCGGAGGAACGGGCGGCGTCTCGGGAGAGGTCGTGCTGCTTGGCGCCGTCGAGCCCGTGGAGTTCGTCCCCTCGGACGGCCCGGCCACCGGGGGAGCGGGAGGCTGCGGAGCCGGAGCCTCCACCGGCCGGAGCACCTGGAACTGGTAGCCCTTCACGCCCTTGGGGAGCACCACCTCCACCAGCGGGTTCTCCGCGAGCAGCTCCTGGGACACGGGCACGGCGATGCGGCCCTGGTCATCGCTGGTGGCGGCCAGGCGCGCGCGGTTCGCGCCGGCGATCACCTTGGCGCCTGGGATGGGCTTGCCCGTGGCCGGCTCCACCACGCGCATCATCAAGGTCTGCCCCTCGACGACCGCCTGCTGGGGGGAGCCCTCCGGCTGCACCATGTCCTTGTAGCGCGGGCGCAGCGCACAGGCGGACAGCAGACCGAGGGCAATCAGGACAACGCTCAACGAGGCACGGCGGAGGCTCATGGGCTTTCCATCCAGAGAGTGAGGGGGCCGGTATGGCAGGGCGCGGCAGCATAGTCAGCTCTCCGCGTCACGTCCCTCCCCGCGGCTTATTCCCGGCGTTGGAAGTCGCACGCTCCTCGAACGGCCTCGCCTCCATGCCGCTCGCGAGCCCCTGCCACATCTTCAACAGCACTCACGGAACCACGAAGGGACCGGGCGCCTGGCGCCCTTCTCTCGGAGGCCTGCATGTCTGATACGAGCCTGATTCCTCCCGAAGAGGACAAGACCCCCCGCAGCTACGCCACGGAGCCCGCACGGAACGTGGAATACGCCACGCTACCCGCCGACATCACCCTCAAGCCGGACGTCATCACCCTCAGGCGTCCCTTCTTCATCGGCAGCGTGTTGATCATGGTCCTCACCGGCGTCCTCACCTTCTGGATGCCCTTCTTCAACGGACTGCTCGGAGGCGCCTTCGGCGGCTACCACGCGGGACGGATGAAGCGCGCGCTGGCCGCGGCCGTGGTGAGCTCGGTGATGGTGCCCGCCATCCTCGCCTTCCTCTCCTACTTCAGCGAGCAGCCGAGTCTGCTCTTCCTGATGGGGCTGACCTTCAAGGAGTGGATCATCGCGAACATCCTCGGCACGTTCCTGGGCGCCATTGGGGGAGCCGCCTCGCGCCCGCTCTTCACCGAGCGCGAGCTGTACCGCTACGTTTGACCACCCGCGTTGAATGCAGTGGCATCTCCTCGGCCTGGGGGCTACTTAAGCCCCGGCGGTTTCCCTCTCCTCTCACACCGGTCTGATGTCCTCCAGGGTCCAAGCACTTCAAGAAGAACACTCCCGGCTCCGGGCGCTGCTGAAGAACTGTGAGAGCGCCAGCCCTCGAGACTTCGCCGCCTCGCTTCGCCGCCTGGAGGAGGTCTTCGTCCCCCACCGCCAGGCCAAGCTGGCGCTCTATGAAGACTCCGTCCGCGTCTATAAGGAGGCGGGCGATAAGATGAACGTGTCGGTCCTGAGCATCTTCCGGACCAACATGAACGTGACGACCCAGGCCATCCTCGGCTTCTTGCGCTCGCCGGACCCCGAGCCCGAGCGCTTCCGGCAGCGCTTCCAGACCGTGGCGTCGACGCTGCGCTCGATGATGGACACCGAGGAGAAGGTCATCTTCCCGCTCTGCACACGCCAGGGCCTGTCCTTGGGGAGCCCCGCATGAGTGACACGCTTCCCACGAACCTGTCTTCCCTGGATGACCGCGCGCGGCTGAACACCTTCGATGGGAGGCTGTTGGACCGGACACCGGATCCAGAGCTCGAGCGGCTGGTGGGCCGAGCGGCGGAGGTGAGCGGCTTCCCCATCGCGCTGGTGAGCCTGGTGACGGAGCAGATCCAGTTCTTCCGGGCCCAGGTGGGGCTGCCGCCGGACCTGGAGGCCTCGCGCGCCACGGACCGCTGCACCTCGTTCTGCCAGTTCGTGGTGGCGGGAGATGAGGCGCTGCGCATCGAAGATGCCACCCGGGAGCCGGCCCTGCCCACGGATCTGGTGGAGCGCTACGGCATCCGCGCGTACGTGGGCTTCCCGCTGCGCGTGGCGGGCAAGACGGTGGGCTCCTTCTGTGTCATCGACGTGAAGCCGAGGCGGCTGGAGCCGGCGCAGCTCGAGGAGCTGTCTCAACTGGCCCAGGCCGCGAGCGCCCGTCTGGAGTCGCTCGCCGGCAGGTGGGCGCCGCCCCAGGAGGCGCAGGGGGAGAAGTCCCACCGCGCGTGGATGAAGGTGGCGGAGTCCCAGTCCCTCACGAGCCTGAGCGAGCAGTTCGCCTCGGGCCGGCTCAGCCTCGAGGAGTTCCAGCGAGGGCTGGGCGCGCTGGCCACGCTCGCCGGAGCCCTGGAGCCCCCGCGCTGAGTTGCGGCACGGCTACTCGAAGCGGAAGTACGCGTCGAAGTCCGGTGTCCCCTTGCGGCGCTTGCCGCCGAGCGCCACCTGCGGCGGGTAGTTGGCCAGCACGGTGGAGGTGTCCGGCTCCTCGCGGGAGCCCAGCGGCACGGGCAGGTGCTCGCGCACGCCCGGCAGCCCGGCGATCTCTCCCAGGAAGCGCGGCAGGGTGCGCGGGTCCTCGTGCTGGCCCGCGGTGAAGTCGAGCGCCTGCGCCTCGCCGAGCGCGTCGATCAGCTCGTCCCGCTCGGCGCCCTCCATCCGGTAGGCCTTGAAGATGCGCAGCAGCGACAGCCCCACCGCGAACGCGGTGAGCGTCAGGTGCACGGGGTTGGTGCCCAGCTGATCATCCCCGTACGCCCGCCAGACGAAGCCGCTGGCGCTCTGCACCCAGAGGCCCTGGACGTTCTCCTCGTCATGCATCTTGCGTGTGGGCAGCGCGCCGCTCAGGCCCACCAGCGCATCCCGGGGCACGCGCAGGTGGCCGGAGGCGAAGGCATCGGTGAGGAAGTGGTCGGCGAAGGCGTTGCGCACCAGGGCCGCGTCCAAATCCCGATCGAGCGCCAGCTTCAGCGCCTCCGCGTGGTGCTGGGAGTACCGTGCCCAACATTTGGGCGCGAAGTGGTCCTGGTTCTCGTTGGCGAGCATCGCGTAGTCAAACCAGCCGCGGTGCGTGTTGAGCAGGAAGGTGCCCTCGTCCTGGGGGGTGACGCCGCGAATGGCCTCGGCCACGGCGGGAGTCAGCTCCGCGGCCAGCTCCTCCGGCGTGGCGTAGTAGTCGCCCGCGAGCGCCACCACCTCGCCATAGGTGAGGGTGAGTCCCGGGCGGACCTCCAGCTCCGTGAGGGGGCGGTAGCGGGCCATCAGGTCCTCGAGCCGGCTCTGGAAGGGCTCGCGCCAGGAGGGATCCGCGCTGGCCACGGAGAGGGAGGCGCGCTCCAGCACGGCCTCGTGCACGGGGTTCGGGCTGGCCACACGCAGCAGCACATGGGTCTGCGCGGCGGTGGCGGCCTTGGGGAAGACGCTCTCGCCCGCGAGCATGCGCGCGAGCTGCTCGGCGCTGGCGCGGTGCTCGGAGGTGCCGAAGTAGTCCGGCCGCACCGTGGCCACCGGCCGCTTCGCCGTCTCCTTGCGCATGGCGGCCAGCCGCTGGCGCTCCTTGTCTCCGGACGGCGGCGGTCCCACGCTCAGGGTGGTCGACTGCGGGGCGTTCGGCGGCAGCCCCGGAGCGGTGGGCTCCGAGGCCATCACGGCGCGGAAGGCCTGGCGCGCCACCAGGGCGTTCATCGCGGAGGCCTCCGCCGAGCGCACCTGCGAGGGAGGAGACATCTCGGACGTGCGGTTGCCGAACGCCAGGGGCGCGCCCGAGGGAGAGGCGGCCAGGGGAGGAGGCGGCACCTCCCGCGGTGCTTCGGCGCGAGCCTTCGAAGCCTTCGGAGCCTTCTGTGCCGGCCGGGCCGTCTTCTTCTTCGCGGCGCCACGGGACTTGCTCGCGGAAGAAGGGCCCCGGCCCGTGCCTCGGGGTTTGCGTGCGCTCATAGGAGTCCTCCGTCGAGACCTTGCAGGCGCACCCCGAGCCGGATTCCTGCCAGCAGGTGCGCGGGGCGCCCTGGAACCACGTACGCCACCTGGAGCGTGCTGCCCACGCGAGGGGCCCCCCGGCGCGTGGGCGAGAGGTTCTCC